>CALGEU010000001.1 GCA_937881285.1 uncultured Clostridia bacterium
TGCAATAATCGTGAAGAAAATGACGTCTATGGGAAGAGATATCGTAAGCCTTGCCGCAGAATATTTGCACGCTTTTTTGAAGTTGAGCGCAAGATTGCTCGCAAAACCTATGCGATAGTTGGACGCCATAAGTTTGTTTATTATGTCGGATATAGTGTAATATGACAGACCGAATACGAAACAGTAGAACGCATACACGAAAAGAACGGCAAACGTAAGTCCCGTCGCAAAAGCCGGAACACTTGCAATGTCGCCAAGGAAATGGCGGCTTTCCGTTATCACGTCGGCAAGTGCGGCGCGAATGGTTTGCGAGCCGCTCCACACCGTTTCTATGCTGTTCTTAATCGCACTGACGTGACCGCCGAAATCTATCGACGATATCATTGTCATATTGTTCCATATAGGCAGAATTATCGCCGCTCCGAGTGCAAGCGCAAGAAGCAACGATATAAGTATCCACGCCAGTATTTTCAGCGCGTATCCGAGATTTGAAAAAAGAATCGAAATCGAATATTTGAATTCCATTTTATTCTCCGAGCGGTCAAGCCGCCTTATTTTTTTGTCAATTTGCACGGCATATCCTGCCGCAAAACAGACGATTATTTTTTACGTTTTTTTGATTTTGACCAGATAGATTGCTCTTTTCTTTCAAGGTCGACTCTCTCCGTGCCCGTGACGTCATAAAAGAGCGTGTACATAAGCACGAGATAGAACGGCACGACGTACAGATATGCGATTACGTCGAGAATGAATTGAGCAACCACGCCTGCGCCTAGCGCACCCGTGATAATCATTGCGATTTCGACGGGTAATATGGCAAGAACGATGTTAAGCATCGTGGGGATAACTCTTCCTGAAATGCTCTTCGTCGCCTGCTTGAATGCGTCTTTTGCTTTCATCCCCGTATGCAGACAGTACGGCGGCCACAAAATCACGCGCGCCATAGTGGATATCATTCCGAGTTGCAACGCAATATGCGTTATGCACGACATAACCAGCCAGGACACACGGGATTTGCAAACCACCCACCACAGATAATATATCGCGACGGAAAGTAAGTTGAGAATCTCAAACGCTACGAACGCGAGAAGAATAAATCTCAACGCAGTGAGCAGATTATAGTTGAGCCTGACTTTCACCCGTGACGGCGAAACGGTAAATTCGCCTATGCGCA
>CALGEU010000002.1 GCA_937881285.1 uncultured Clostridia bacterium
TCGTGGCGCAAGCCGAGTTCGAAGTCGTTGGGGTCGTGCGCAGGCGTGATTTTAACCGCGCCAGTTCCGAACCCGATTTCGCAATAATCGTCCGCAACGACGGGAATTTCTCTGTCGGTGAGCGGAAGTTTGACCGTTTTGCCAACGTACTTTGCCATTTTCTCGTCTTTGGGGTTGACGGCAACGGCAGTGTCTCCAAGCATAGTTTCGGGACGAGTGGTCGCAATGACGATTGCGTCGTCTTCACCCACCACGGGGTATTTGTAATACCAAAGATTCGATTGTTGTTCTTCGTATTCCACTTCTGCGTCGCTGAGCGCGGTGTGGCAATGCGGACACCAGTTGATGATGCGGTTTCCGCGATAAATCAAACCTTTTTTGTAATATTTCACGAACGCTTCGAGAACGGCGTTGGAACAATTTTCGTCCATTGTGAAAGCAGATTTAGACCAGTCGCAAGAAATGCCGAGTGCTTTTTGTTGCTCGACGATTCTTCCGCCGTATTGATTTTTCCACGCCCAAGCACGCTCCAAAAATCCGTCTCTGCCGACGTCGTTTTTGGAAAGTCCTTCTTCTTTGCGCATCTTTTCGACAACCTTGACTTCGGTTGCAATCGACGCGTGGTCCGTGCCCGGCATCCAGAGCGTTTCGTATCCGCACATGCGTTTGAAGCGGACGATGACGTCTTGAATGGTTTCGTCAAGGGCGTGTCCCATGTGAAGTTGTCCCGTGATGTTGGGCGGTGGCATCATCACCGTGAACGGTTCTTTTTCCGCGTTGGGATGCGCTTCGAAATACTTCCCTTTCATCCACATATCGTAGATGCGCTTCTCAAACTCGGGATTGTAAGTTTTTTCCATGTCTTGCATATTTCTATTCTCCTTGCGCCGTCACGGCGCATTTTGTCTATTTTATTATCGCAAAGTCGCAAAGCGCGTTTTCGCTTTGCGACCCGAAATCTACGTAGCGTTTACAGCGTCATATCCTACGCCGCAAACAAATCGTTTGCTTCTGTCAAAAAAATCAGCCTTCGTAAGTGCCGTCTTTCTTTTCCTGAACGATTTTTTGATCTTCTTCCTTGACGGATTCTGCCGTTGCCGCCTGCAATTTGCCTGCTTTGATGAGTTTAACTTGCTTCATCGTTTCTGCAAGATAACTGAAAGCCGCCGCGTACGAGAGCGCAACGCCCCAGGCAAGAATGCCCCAGTCGGCGTATTGAACGTAGTTGTGGAAAAACGCCAAAATTACGCCGATAGAAATCGTAAAAGAAGAAACCTTGCCCAGCCAGTTTGCCTTTACGGTTGCGCCCTTTTTGAGAACGTAAAGCGCAATCATTGCCTGAATGAACTCTTTCACAAAAATCAAAATCACGAATGCGTAATGCACGAACCACGGATTTGAAAGCGTTCCGTCGGCAACGAGATTTTTGCCGAGTGCCGTAAGTCCCGTGCAGAACGATAAGCAAGCAAGCACCGATACGTGCATGAGTTTGTCCGCTATCGGGTCGAGAACCATGCCTATGCCGCTTTGCATATTGAATTTTCTTGCAATCCAACCGTCAAGCAAATCGCTTGCGCTTGCAAAGAAAAATACGCCGAGTGCCGCATAGAACAGAGTGAAATCGTCTCTGACTCCGCCAAGTGCCATGAGCGTCACGAAGACGGGGACGCAGATTATGCGGAAATACGTGATGATGTTTGGGATAGTCCAGACTTCTTTGAAGTCAACCTGACCGATTTTTTTTGCCATAAGGTTACTCTCCATAGCGCGTATACGCATAATGCGCATGCGCAACGTAATATACAGTGATTATAACAAAGTTTTTCGCGCGTGTAAACAATAAAATTCGCATGATTGCACAAAATAATCAAAAAATCAATAGTATAAACTTGGAAGCGTATGAAAAACTGTCTTATCATCATCAACAAAAACGCCGGTTCGAGCAAGAAAATCTCGTTTGAAAAAGTGAAAAAATGTCTCGGAGACGATTATCGTTACGAGCATTGCACGATTCCCGACGACGAAATCGAAGATTTTTCCACTTACGACGCGATAGCGGTTTGCGGCGGCGACGGCACGCTTGCAAGTATCCTGGAAAAAGCGTGCGATATGCCGCTTAAAGTGTTTTACTTTCCCGTCGGCACGCTGAACGACAAGGCGAAAGCCGAAAGATACTCTCATCTGAAAGCGAAATGTCCGTCTTGCGGCGACGAAAAGGATAAGGCAAAACCGATTGTCGTCGGAAAATGCGCCCGACTTATCGAAGAAGACGGATATGTTACTGAAGAGTGCGACAAGAGTCTTTTTTCATACGTTTTTGCGGCAGGCTCGTTTACGCCGATAGGCTATACGTCCGACGTAAAAGAAAAACAGAAATTCGGAACGTTGGCATACGTATCAAAAGTCGTCGAAGAATACAAACCGCACAGAATAAAAGCGACGATTGCCGCCGATAAGAAAACTTACGACGGTGAGTTTTCGCTTATAATGTTTCTCAAATCTCCGAGATGTTTCGGCTTTCACTTCAACAAAGCATACGACGGCGAAAGCATGAGCGGACACATTCTTGCGATACGCTCTCCGAAACATAAAGGCGCACTTGGATATATCGAGATGTTCTTCCCTTTCTTCCGAGCATTTTTCATGGGGCTCAAAAAAGAAAGAGACAAAGGCTCTTTGATTTTTAAGAAGATATATTCCGCAAATCTCACACTTTCGGAAGACGTCGATTTTTGCAAAGACGGAGAAAAATACGTTCTGAAAAAAGGACGATACAAAATCTCATTCCGACGTTCGTTATGCGATTTTTGCGTGATAGAAAATTTTGAAAACGACAAGGTAATCTTTGCAAGGCAAGCAACCGCAACACTGAATTCTTCCGTAAACTGAATTTAATTTTTATTTCGCTCGACAAACCGTCGTTTGCTTTCGTGCATATATGAACACTCGTCTTATTGCAGAGATGAACATACGACAAAACGGTAACGAAAGTACTCTAAAAAACGTCGATTTTTAGAAAGAGTTCTCGAAAATGGCAATTTTTAGAATACATTTATTTCAATTTTTCAATAAAATTAGAATAATAAAGCATTATTTAGTGCATTTTTCAAAGTATTCTCGCTTTCTTTACTTTTCATATAAGTATGTGCACATTTGCGCATATTTTGGAAAAAGCATATAAAAAAACAAGGTCTTCGGGCATTTGTTTACAACCGAAAACCTTGTCGCTTCTTATACAAAATTCAATCGGATTTCAATGTTTCAACACAAGACTTACAACGTCGCTAGGAGTCTCGACGATATACTCGGCGTTGTGCTTTTCAAACTCTTCCCTGTCTCCGTATCCGTACAAAACGGCACACACGTCAATGCCGCAAATATGCGCTCCATCTATGTCGTACATACGGTCGCCAACCATAAGCACTTTTGATTTGTCCGTCACGCAAAGTCTTGAAAGAACGTCGTTTATCACGTCGCACTTCGCTTCCTTGCTCGCGTCGCTCGACGCTCCCCCGACGACGTCGAAATACTCTTCGAGACCGAATGCCTTCACTATCATGCTTGCAAATTTTATAGGCTTGCTGGTTGCGACGGCTAGGCGTTTTCCTGCGGCTTTGAGTTCATGCAACATTTCTTTTACACCGCCGAAAACCGCGCAATGTTTCCAGCCGTATTTCTCGTATTCTCCGCGATACAGTCCTATAAGTTTTTCAATGCTCTTCTCGTCCTGTCCGAGAAAATCGTGCATGCTGACTCTAAACGGCGGGCCTATCATCTTGTCGAGAATCTCGTTTGTGTAAGGCACTTTTTCGCTGTCGAGCGCAAACTTTATACACTCGACGATTCCGGGCTTACTGTCCGTCAGCGTCCCGTCAAGGTCAAACAATATATACTCGTAGTCTTTCATCGGTATCTCCAAAAAACGTTTTCAAACCGACGTGTGGATTTGACATATTTGCGACATTTCTCCTACGATACGTCGATTAGCAACTAATATTTTAGATAAAACGCTTTACGTTGTCAATCCATTTGCCGTTCAAAAGGCTCGCAATCGGCACATCGAGAATTGTTTTTACTCCCCTTGCACCGCTTTGATACTCTTTTACGCAGGATTTGGCATATGCCATAAGCACTCCGGCGGTGAAATCGGGATTTGATTGCAGTTTAAGGCTGAATTCCATATCGCTGGAATATCCGTTAGACAATCCTTTTTCAAGCACAAAACCGCCGTGCGACATACCTTTATGCTCTTTTTCAAATTCTTTTTCATCGATAAAATGCACTACCGTATCGTAATTTGAAAAATAATCGGGCATATTTTTTATCGTTTTCTCGATAAATTCACCGTCTGCGCCGTCTTCGAGCACAACGAAACATTCCCTTAGATGCTTATCTCGCTCGCACAAAGTTTTACCTTGCCCGTTTCGCACGGCATCGAGCGCAGATTGCTTGGGTATGGTATATTGTACGGCGTTTTTAACGCCATTTATACGGCGTATCGCTTCTCCGTGCCCTTGCGACACGCCTTTTCCCCAAAACGTTTGCAATTCTCCGTTTTGTGTCACCGAACACATCAACGCACGCATAAGCGAAAACAGACCGGGGTCCCAACCTATCGCAATATAACTCAACTTATCAGTGACTTTTTGCCGCATAAACTCGGCGTATTCCGTCATTTTTGCGTGAGTGTCGAAAGAATCCACCGTATTAAACTCGTTTGCAACGTTTTTTGCAACTCCTATAAGGTCGTTTTTAG
>CALGEU010000003.1 GCA_937881285.1 uncultured Clostridia bacterium
TTCGGATTCTGATAGCCCGTCGGTTCGAGAAGTTCGAGTTCCTTGGCAAATCGCAAGAAATCTGTGTCCATGGAAAGTTCCATTTCGCAAACTATCTCGTGTGTAAAATCGTCGTAGGTATGCTCTGCCATGAGCGTTTCGTTCGCGCTCTTGACAAACTCGTCGAATTTGTCGACCTGCATACTTACGCCTGCCGCCTGTGCGTGTCCGCCGAATCCCGTGAAATATTTTGACAGGCTCGAAAACAATTCAAATATGTTGACGGACGGAACCGAACGCGCCGAACCGCGCAATTCGTCGCCGTTTTTTGCAAACAAAACGGTCGGGCGTTTGAATTCTTCAACGAGACGCGCGCACGCGATACCGAGTATACCCGGCTCCCAACTGTCGCTGTAAAGCGCGATTATGCCCATATTTTCAAAATCCGCACCTTTGAGCATCGCTTTTGCTTCGACAACCGCTCTCTCACACAAATCCTGTCGCTGCGAATTGTCTCTCGCAAGTTCTTCCGTGAGCGTGCGAAGAAGAAAATAATCGTTTTCAAGGAAAAGCCCGACGACTTTCATTGCAGAATTGAGTCTGCCTGCCGCATTCATTCTCGGTGCGAGACGGAACATAACGTCCTGTGCGGAGACTTTCTCTTGGTCGAGCAACATTTTCACGCCCTTTCTTGCGGAAGTCGTGATTTGCTTCAAGCCGTAATACGCAATTATTCTGTTGTCTTCTTTGAGCGGCACTACGTCGGCAATCGTCGCAATGGCAACGACGTCTAGATACTTGCACGCTTCTTCTCTACCAGCAAGTGCTTCCACGAGTTTTAGCGCAACGCCTGCGCCGCAAAGGTCGTAAAAACCCTTTCTTGCGACTTTTGGGTCGACGACTATACAATCGGGGATTTTCTCTTGCGGCTCGTGGTGGTCGGTGACTATGGTGTCTATGCCGCGGCTTTTGAGATATTCTATCTCTTCTACGGCGGTTATACCGGTATCGACCGTAATAACGAGACTCGGCGAGCGTTTGGACAAAATCTTTTCGAGCGCTTCTATGCTTATTCCGTATCCGTCTTTGTTGCGGTCGGGTATAAAATAGAAAACGTCGAGTTTGTCCCTTAAATACAGCATAAGCGTCGAAATCGCGCAAATACCGTCGCAGTCGTAGTCTCCGTATATCAACACTTTTTCCTTGCGTGAAATCGCAAGTTTTATACGCTCCGCCGCTTCTTTCATTCCGTCGTATACGAACGGCGAAGACATCTTGTCGAGCGATGGGTGCAAAAAGTCGTAAAGTTCGTCTTCTTTCATTCCGCGCCCGAAAAGCAAACGCAAAAAGTCTCGGGAAATGCCGAGATTTTTGCACAATGCGTTCTGTTCGCTCGTGAGCGGAAATCTGTCTGTTTTTACGACGTACTTCATGACCTTTTATAAAACGACGCCCTCACACGTTTTGGTGAGGGCGCAAACGTTGTTTTTTTGTTTTTCGTTTATTTCTTCTTTTTGAAGGTCGTATTCTTCTTTGAATACTTATAAACGGTGTTGTTTGCTTTCTTCTTTTGTTGTTGCTGACCTGCGGTCTTCACTTGCGTGGGTCTTGCTTCGTCTTCGGTTGCAACCGTGCCGACGATTTCTTCTTCGTCGTCTTTCTTGTCGTAAGTGACCGAGTGGCGTTTTGCGTATTTCTCTTTGGTCTTGTCAAAGGAGATACTCATAGTTGCCCAAAGCGGAGTTGCGATGAAGAGTGCCGAGTAGAGACCTGCGAGCAAACCGAGAATGATCGGGACGCAGAACTCGCGAATGGTGTCGCTTCCGAGAATTGCAAGGAAGATGATGGTGACCATCGTCGTGCCGGTCGAATAAACCGTACGAGTGACGGATGCGCGAACCGCTTGATCGCCTATGCCCTTATAGTCGATATTCTTTTGACCTTTGAGCGGTTTTATCATTTCACGGCAACGGTCGAAGATGATGATCGTGTTGTTGATCGAGTAGGCGACGATCGTTATCATTGCTGCAACGTAAGAGCTGTTGATTTGAACTCTGCAGATAACCGTGAGAGCAAACATGATGACGACGTCGTGAATGAGCGCGATGATTGCCGCACATGCACTCGTGAACGTAAATCTTATCATGATGTACACGAGAATGAGAGCGAGAGAAACCGCAAGTGCGATGCCTGCCTTGGAGAGCAAGTCGCTTGCCGCCGTTGCGCCGATGGATTCAAACGAAATGTTGTTTGCGAGCGCGATTTCGGGATACGCTTCGTCAACGGCTTTTCTTATCGCTTCGTTCATTGCGTTGATGCTTGCATCGTCGCCGTGAACGTTTTTGTATCTGAAGATGATTGCGGTCTTGTTTGCGTCGTTTGCTTCTTGCAACTGCGAGTAACTGACGACGACCTTTTGACCTTCGTATTCTACGCTTTCGATGACTTGCGTGATTTTCGTACGGTTCGTATCGTAGTTGTCGATTGCGTCCTGTCCGAGCGTAACAGTCAGAATCGTGCCGCCTTCGAAGTCGATACCGATGCCGACTGCATCAGAATAGCTTCCCGATTGTGCGCCGAGTGCGACGATGAGCACGATTGCCACGATAAGAATGATCGTCGGCAAAATCGCGACGAATTTTGCATTCTTACAAACGCTGAAGTTGTTGCAAAGATTGCGGAATTTGGTCTGTTTCATGATTACGCCTCCTTTGCAAGTTGCGTGTCAACGCTCTTGACTTCTTCTTTGTTTTCTTCAGGCTCGCGTTTGAGACCGTAGAATTTCTCGCCGGTGCTGTTGAGCGGCATGAACGCTTTCAGGATAAGTCTCGTGATGACAAGAGACGTAAACATAGAAAGCACGATACCGATGAAGAGCGTCACTGCAAATCCGACGATGGACGCAGAACCGAGAATCCAAAGCACGATTGCGCCGATGAGCGTCGTGACGTTGCCGTCGATGATTGCGCCGGCCGAACGCTTGAAGCCCGTCTTGATTGCTGTCGGAATGGGCTTGGAAGAATGTTTGTATTCGTCCTTCACTCTCTCGAAGATGACAACATTTGCGTCGACAGCCATACCTATTGAGAGCAAGATACCCGCGATGCCCGGCAAGGTGAGTTGCACCCACGGAAGCACTGCGCAGAACCAAAGCAAGAGAACGATATAAACGCAAAGAGCAAGGTCTGCCGCAATTCCGAGTCCGCGATATGCAACCGCCATAAACACGAAGATGAGAGCAATACCGATGACGCCTGCGATAAGCGCGACGCGAATGGAGTTTTCACCGAGCGTTGCCGATATGCTTCTCACTTCGGAGATTTGAAGCGTCACGCCGAACGTGCCCGATTGCAACTTGGTCGCATATTCGTATGCTTGTGCGTAGGTGTAACTTCCCGTGATGACTGCAGAACCGTTGGTTATTGCCGAGTTGATTTTCGGTTCCATAATCTTGGTGCCGCCCACGTAGATGTAAGTGCTCTTGCCGACGTTTGCGGAAGTAATTTCAGAGAATTTGGTTGCGCCTGCGGAGTTGAATTTCAATCCGATTGCGTAATTGCCGCTGTCGTCGGTGGTGACGTATGCCGTTTCAAGATGTTCGCGTCCGTTAAGGAATGCTTTTTCTTCAAGTTGAGAAGTGGTGGCTTCGTCACCGAGATCTTCGAGTGTGAAGTAGAGCGATGCAGGACGACCGACGAGTTCGAGAACACGTTCGGGTTCGTCAACGTCGGGGATTTCGACACGGATTGTGGTGAGACCGTCGCTGGTCGTGCCTTTCGTCACGGTCGCTTCGGTGTATCCCTTTGACACGAGCAAACTCTGCAAAGAACTGATCGTTCCGCTGATACGATTGTCGAGATTGTCGTATTCGTCGGGAACGACTTTGAACACGGCGGATACGCCGCCTGACATATCCAAACCTAGTTTGATTGTCTTAGCATAGCCGGTATAATCGTAGACCGTACCCGCGATCGGGAAAGACACGACCGCAAATACTGCCATAAGGATTATGAAGATACTCACTATGCACAAGACGACTATTGACTTCTTTTTGTTCACAGGATTATTCCTCCATATAGTAAAACATAAATATTATAACTACAATGCTTATATTAGTCAAGAAAATAGAGAGTTATAAAATCAAATTTAACCCTAAATATCGTGATTTTTTTTACGTATCGGGCATATACGACGTTTCAAAGTCATAATTTGTGGTATGGAAAAAACGAAAAACATCAAAGCCGACGTCGTAGACGTGCTAAAAACCGTGCTGTTTTCAACCTTAATATCTCTCGGTCTCGTGCTGATATTCGCAATAATCGTGCGCTTTGCGTCCGTGCCGAACAACGTCATTCTGCCCGTCAATATCGCAATCAAAATTCTGTCCGTGTTCGTCGGCGTTCTGATAAGTTTCAAAAACGCGCAAAACGGACTTCTCAAAGGCGCGATTTCGGGGCTGTTATATATGCTGTTCACGTTTCTTATCTTCTCCGCTCTTACGGGCTTCAAAGACGTGAAATTCAGTTGGATAGACCTTGTAACATTGCCGATTGCAGGGGCTATTTCGGGAATACTGGCGGTAAACATCAAAGCCCGCAAAAACTGAATAAAAGAATAATCGCGCCATTTTGCGGCGCGATTTTCTTTCCCTACAACTGGTACTCGTCGAGTATTTTAATGCAACATTACCCCTTCCCTTCGGGCTTTCCCCTACTGCTCGAACAAATTGCTTTCTCTATTTAACAAAACATCGCTCGCAGAAGGGGAACTCGGCACTCAC
>CALGEU010000004.1 GCA_937881285.1 uncultured Clostridia bacterium
TCGTCGAATATCGTGACGAAAGGAATTTCGGCCTTTGCCTGTTCGCTTATGAACGGGTCGTATCCCGTGACGTTCATTCCGAGCGCATGTGCGCTTTGCGCCACTTTTCTTCCTATTGCGCCGAGACCGACGATACAAACGGATTTGCCTTCGATTTCGTTGCCTGCAAACGCGCTTTTGCCTTTTTCTACTTGCTTTGCCACGTCATCGCCTTTGAGCGTGTTTGCCCAACTCGTCGCTTCGACGATATTTCTTGCGCCGATTATCAGCGAGGCGATGACGAGTTCTTTCACGGCGTTTGCGTTCGCACCCGGAGTGTTGAAGACGGCAACGCCTTTCTTTGCGTATTCTGCGTGCGGAATGTTGTTTACGCCCGCGCCTGCTCTTGCGATTGCAACTACGCTTTCGGGAAGTGCGTATTCGTCCATTTTGAAGGAGCGCACCAAGATTCCGACGGGAGATTTTGCGCTGTCGGTTACGTCATAGTCCGCAAGCGTTTCGTTTGCAAGCGGTGAGATTGAGTTGAGTTTCAGTATTTCCATAGTTTTCCCTTTTCAAATGTCGTGCGGAAAGTCGTGTGAAGAGCGCATTTCATCGCATTAGTTTTTGGCGGACTTTTCTGCAAGATAAAGCGCGCCTAAAGGCGCGCGGTCGGTTTTATTTGTTTTCAAGTTCGAATTTCTTCATGAATTCGATGAGAGCTTTCACTCCTTCGACGGGCATTGCGTTGTAGATAGACGCGCGCATTCCGCCGACGAGTTTGTGTCCTTTCAGGCTCACAAGACCGTTTTGTTCGGCTTCTTTGACGAATTTAGCGTTCAATTCGTCGCTTGGGGAGACGAAAGGCACGTTCATAAGCGAGCGGCTTTCTTTTTCGACGAAGTTGTTGTAAAAATCGGACTCGTCGATGAAGTCGTAAAGCATTTTTGCCTTTTCGCGATTGATTTTTTCTATCGCGCTTACGCCGCCGTGCGCTTTGAGATAACGCAGATTGAGCATCATCATATAGATTGACCAGCAGGGCGGAGTGTTGTAAAGGCTGTTCGCGTCGATTTGCGTGCGGTATTTGAGCATTGTGGGGCAAATCGGCAATTCGCCGCCGAGCATATCTTCTTTGACGATGACAAGCGTGACGCCTGCGGGAGCGAGATTTTTTTGCGCACCTGCGTAAATAAGCGAGTATTTGCTTACGTCGGCTTCTTCACTCATAATGCACGACGACATATCCGAGACGAGCGGAACGCCGTTCGTGTCGGGAAGAGTGTTGTATTTTAATCCGAAAATGGTGTTGTTTTCGGTGATGTGAACGTAACTTGCGTCCTGTCTGAAATCGGACGGATTGGTTTTGGGAATATAGGTGAATTTCTTGTCTTCGCTTGACGCTACGAGACGAATATCGCCGTATTTTTGCGCTTCTTTATACGCTTTTTTTGCAAAGTTGCCCGTGACGATATAATCCGCTTTGCCTGTCTTCAAAAGGTTGAGCGGCACTGCTTCGAATTGCGTTGACGCGCCGCCTTGAACGAGAATTATGCGATACTCGTCGGGGACGTGCATAAGTTCTCTGACAAGCGACAGACACTCGTCGTTGATTGCGTCGTACCATTTCGAGCGGTGGCTCATTTCCATGACGCTCATCCCCGAGCCTTGATAGTCGGTTATCGATGCGCCCGCTTCCTGCAAAACTTCAAGCGGAAGCATACCGGGGCCTGCCGAAAAATTGTAAACTCTCATAATTATCTCCTTATAACGTCGCAATATGCGGAGTGAATGCGTTTGATAATAATATCGTAAAGGCAAAGCGGCGGTTTGTAAAGATTTTTTTTTGAAAACAAGGTCGAAATCGCACCTATTTTGCGCCTTTTGATTGAAACTCTTGCTTAAAAGCGAAAATTGATGTAATATAGTATATTGAAAAAATATTGAATAATATCGTGCGCGCAAGTCGCGCAGAATCGGAGAATATATACATGGCAAAAAATGCAAAAACAGTCAAAGTCACTTTTCTTGGCGGCGTAGGAGAAATAGGCAAAAACATGACCGCCATAGAATGCGGCGACGACATGATAATCGTCGATATGGGCGCGTCTTTTCCAAACGAAGACAGTCCCGGCATCGACGCGATAATTCCTGACATCACTTACGTCAAAGAGAACATACACCGTCTTCGCGGCATAGTTCTCACTCACGGTCACGAAGACCACATCGGCGCGATTCCGTATTACGTCGACGACCTGAAACAAACGCCGATTTACGGCACGTCTCTCACGCTCGGACTTCTGAAACGCAAACTCGACAAAAACTGCAAGAGTGCGAATCTGATTACGGTCTCGGCAGGAGACACGATTACGCTCGGTTGCTTCAAAGTCGAGTTTATCAAAGTGTGTCACTCTATGGCAGGCGCATGCGCTTTGTCTATAACCAGTCCCGTCGGAACGGTTTTCGTGACGGGTGACTTCAAGATGGACAACACCCCGATAGACGGCAAAAAGACCGACGTCGGCAGAATTGCGGAAATAGGTGCAAAAGGCGTGCTTTTGATGCTCGGAGAGTCGACCAACGTCGAAAGAAAGGGCAGTTCCACGTCCGAAAGAGTGGTGGGACAGACGCTTGAAAGAATATTTGCGGACAATCCCAACAAACGTATCGTCATCGCGTGCTTTGCGTCGTCCAACTATCGCGTGCAACAGGTGCTTAACCTTGCAAACAAGTATCGCAGAAAAGTGGTGCTTGCGGGAAGAAGCATGAAAGGAATCGTGGACGTCGCTTCCGCTTGCGGAGAACTCAAAGTGCCCAAAGGCGTCATCGTGGACAGCGTCGGGAAATTGCTTCCGAGCGAAACCGTGGTGCTTGCAACGGGCAGTCAGGGCGAGCCTCTCAGTGCGCTCAACAAACTCTCAAAAGGCGAATTTAACAAGATAAATCTCGGCACGGACGATTTGGTGGTGCTTTCGTCGTCTCCTATTCCGGGCAACGAAAAAGCGGTGTACGACGTCATCAACGACTTGTTCAGAAAGGGCGCAAACGTCATTTACGACAGTATGAACGACATTCACGTGTCGGGACACGCTTACGAAGAAGAGTTGAAACTTATGCTCACTCTCGTTCAGCCGCAGTTCTTCATGCCCGTTCACGGCGAATACCGTCATCAGTTCAAGCATGCGGAGATTGCAAAATCGCTCGGCGTACTGTCAAAGAACATCGTCATCGCGAACATCGGAGAGAGTTACGGCTTCAATCAAAAGGGCGTGAGACAGCACTCCAACGTCACGGCAGGCAACACCTACGTTGACGGAGTCGTGCTCGAAGACGGCAAATCCGTGATAAACGACCGCCGCTCGCTTGCCGAATACGGCATGCTTCTCGTGCTTTGCGCAGTGGATTTGGAGACTGGCAAAATCGTCGGAGACGTAGATATCATCGCACGCGGATTCAATCTTACCGAAGACGTGCAGGCAAGCATACGCAACGCCACGCAAGAGACGATAGACGCTGCCGACTTTGACAAAGTCAACGTCAACGACGTTGCAAGACTCGTCAAAAAAGCGGTGAGAAAACTCTTCTACAAAGACAGACAATTCCCGATAATCATTCCGATTATCGTAGAAGACTAAAAACGATTGAGAAAGTTTTGCAAACGGTGCAAACGAAAAGCGTAATGAACGCAAAAGTAAGATGAGATAAGGTGAGAATATGTTCAGAAAACGCATTATATTGATACTGACGTCAAGAGACGAACCCGACGGAGTGTCCCAAAAACTTGCGGAAGTAATCCGCAAAATCGGCACACACAACGTCGTCGTGATGAGCGACGACCGCTACGGCTCGGCAACGAAACTTTCCGCACTCGACAAACTTATGGACGAAGGCGGAGAATATCAATATCTGCTTGAAAAAAAGGATAAGAGCGTGATAAAAGACAAGTTCGCTTTCAAGACCCTTTCAAAGAGAGTCAACCGCATAAACAACCTTATCAAGCGTTTTCATCCCGACTATATCCTTTGCGTGACGCCATACGCTCACCATTGCGCCACCGAAGCAAAACGCAGAGCGAGATTCGACACGCAAATCATCTATATGATGACGTCGTTTTATCTGCCGAAACGCATTCACGACAACATAACCAACGTTTATATCGTCGAAAACTCGGAGATAAAGTCCGCTTTGGTGCAAAACGGCATAAAAGCAAAAGACGTCATGGTTATGGG
>CALGEU010000005.1 GCA_937881285.1 uncultured Clostridia bacterium
ACCGAGAATCAGAACGTTTCCGTTCACGGTGACCGTCACGTCGTCGTTGACGGTGAGTTTATATTTGATATACGTCGAGTTGTTGTCAACGTAAGTGCCTTGACCTGCGCCGTATGCCTTTTCCGCATTCCCGATTGTAGTTGCGCTATCGCCTGTGCTGTCGCCACTGGGAAGAGTGAGCGTCGTGCCGCTCTTTATCGTGACGTCTTTGGAGATAAACGCGTTGCCTGCAAGTGTGATTGCTCCGCCTGCAACGATTGCTTCTTCTACGGTATACCAGATAGTTCCGATTTTTGCCGCCTTGATGCGCACGCTCACTTGTTTGCTTGTTGCGAGATAGTTGGTGGTTTCGCTTGTCGTGAGAGTGACGTAATAGAAGCCGCCGTCCGTGCCTTTGAGTGCGGGGATAGTGACAGTGCCGTTGTCAAGATTGTTGCTCGTTGCGCTTATGAGAGCGGCAAGGTCGATTTCGTTGCCCGTCCAGTTGTTTGCGTCGTCGTTCACGGTTGCGGTGATGGTCGGCGTTGCTTTTGCGAGAATGAGAGTGATATACAAATCAAACGTCTCGAAGTTGGTCGGGTCGGCGTTGTAGTGTGCGAAATATTGCGTTACGTCGCAAGTGGGGTATGCGTTTTCATCGTCCCAGTAGAAGCCTTCCTGCAACGCGTATTCCGAGAGTTGCGCATGGGAATACGTGCCGCCTTCCACGTTCTTGTGAGAAATGCCGACGTATTTTGCCTTGTTCACGACAAACTTTTTGCTTACGCCGTGTGCAAGAATATAGTTGTCGGTTTCTTGCGGCTCGATTGCGAGATTGTACGAATATCCGTTCGCGTTTGCGTCAGAGCCTTTGACGTATGCGGTGTCGATTGTTACGATCACGTCTGCAAGAATCTGAGCCTTGCGCGCTTCGTCGTCAAATTTGAAACCGCTTGCCGTGTACGTCACGCTCGGCACGTCGTCGCCGTAAGTTATCGCCGCTATGTCGTCTGCGGTGAGCGTGAGCGTCGCTTTGTTTACGACGATTTGCGCTTTTTCGTATTCTATCTCGTAGTTGTCTGAAACAAGTCCCGAGAACGTTATATCAAACGTGCCTGCCATAGGTGAGCTCGTGTATGCGCAAATCACTTTGAGAGTGCCGTGAAGCACCGTTTGGTCTTCGTCATAAACGAAACCGTGATATTGCGCAATCGTGATTTCGGGCAGTTCGTCGCCGTAAGTTATAGACGGAATACTGTCAAAATCAACAGTTAAAGTTGTTTTTTTGATAATAAGAAAACCATTTTCTGTCTCAAACGTATAGTTTTGCGTGTCGGCTACGCTCGGTATAATATCATATCCCGATTCGCTTGCGTCTTTGCCCGAGCACTCGAACGTCACGCCCGTGACGGAGTCGTTGCCGAACATATTGCTTGCCGTAAACGAGAAGTTGGGCGTCGTGCCGTAAGTGACGGTCGTATCGTTCGCCTTTACCGTTGCGACTCGTTTCGCCACGACGAGATTAACGCCGTTTATAGTCACGGAATAGTTGTCGCTTGACGAGATTGCACGCACTGCGTACGTGCCTGCGTCCGCGCCTTTGACGTAGTCAGATTTGAGAGTGATATATTGTTTTGCGTCCGCAACGTCAACCGTGAAGTTCGTCAAATCCGCATTTTCGCCGTATATCGTATCGAAGTCGTTTGCAGTGACGGTGACGTTCTTTTTGCCAACCGTGAGAGTGCCGTTTTGGGCAGTGAAGATATAGTTGTCGTTGTCTTCGATTGTAATAGTTATGACGTATGCGCCTGCGTCGTTGCCTTTGACGTAGTTGCAAGAGAGAGTCGCGACAACGTCCGCTTCGTCAATGACGTTTTCTGCCGTGAACAGGTTTGCAAGCGTGAAATCTTCGCCGTACGTCGTCGTTTGAGCGAGTGCGGTGACTGTTGCGTTGCGCTTTGCTATGGTGACGGTGGCTTTGTCGTCGGTCGTGGTCTTACCCGCCTGTTCGAGACGGTAGAACACGGTGTAAGTGCCTGCGTTCACGAAAACCGGATTTTCGCTCGTGTACGTCACGCCGTCCGTAGAGTATGTGACGGTCACGTCGTTTGCCGCTTCGACCGTTATGGATTTTGCCGTTCCGTCGTAAGTCTCTTTGACGGGGGTTGCCGTGTGGTCGATGAGTTGTTCGTTGACAATCACTTTCACGCTGTATTCGACGTTGTAGAGTGCTGTCACGTCTTCGCCTTGAGCGTTGACAATCTTCACTTCTTCCGTGACGTCGAAATCGTTTCTTTCGCCGTCGAGAACGTATTCGCCTTCAATGAAGTCTTTCGTGGTGAGAATTCCGCCGAGCGTATCGCCGACGTACTCGCCGTCAACGGTTGCAAGCGCAAGATTGACGGACACTTTTTGTCCGTTCTGATACGCCGCCGTCTTTGCTATCGAAACGACGACGTTTCTCTTTTCAAGAGTAAGCGTGCCGTTTTGGATGGTTATTTCGTGATTGCCGTCTTCAAACGATACGGCGATTGTATATTCCGCTTTCGTGTCGCCGACTGAATATGCGCAATCGTATTGCGGAGTCGGGGCAGTGCCGTAGAAATTGCCGCTCGTCACTTCGTATGCAAACGTCGGTGCGTTTTCACCGTAAATCACGCTCGCATTGGTCGCTTTAACTGATACGGGGCGTTTTGTGACGGAAAGAGTGCCTTTCTTCACGGTCACGACGTAGTTGTCGGATGCAGTCGCTGTTGCGATAATATCTTTCGTCGAGCCTGCGTCGTCGCCTTGTGTATAAGTGCAGGTGTAGTCGAGAGAGATAGTGTCGTTTCCGACAAGGGCGCCGTCTTCGACAGCGAACGTGCAGTTTGCAAGATTAAGAGCGTCGCCGTATATCACCGAAACGTCGTTCACCTTGACGGTGATATTGCGTTTTGCCACGTACACGAGCGCGTGCGCGTTTCCTTCGAGAATATAGTTGGCGTTGTCAACCGTGCAATTCAAAGCGTATTCGCCGTTGTCGTTGCCCTGCTTGTATTCGGTTGAAATTTTCACCACGTCTTTCACGTCGTCGCCTGCAAATATGCCGCTTGCCGTGAACATATCGACGGTAGGAACGAATTCGTCGCCGAAAGTTATGTGTTGGTCGATTACGCTCACTCTGACGGGAGCGGGCGTTACGCTCAAAGTGCCGTTATTGACGGAAATTTCAAAGTTTGCGTCGTCCTTGACCGCAATTTCAATCGAATATTCCTTAGCTCCGTTGCCGAGCGTGTATTTCGTCGTAAGCGTGACGTCGAAAGCGTTGCCGAACGTCTTGCCGGACACCGTGTATGCGGTTTGGTCAAGAGAAAACGCTTTGCCGTAAACTGAAGTCTGATTGCTTGCCGTAAACGTTACGGAAGCCTTGTTCACCGTCATCATAAACGACGCGTTCACGCTTTCGTAGTTTTCTTTTTCGATGCGGAAGAGAACGGTGTATTTGCCTGCGTTGACAAACGTCGGTGCGGTTGCGTTCCAGTTTTCGCCGTCAATTGAATATTCCGCTTCAAAGCCGGTTGCGACGTCAATCGTTACGCCGTGCGGCGTGCCGTCGTAGTCGCAGGACGGATTTTCGGGCAATTCGTATTTGATTTGCGCTTTGGTTATGGTGAAAGAACAGGTGAGAGCAATTTCGTTGTAGTTGCCATTCACGTCGTTGCCGTCTGCGTCCGTCAAAGTGTATTCGACGGATACTCCGTTTTTGTCGTAAACGCCGACGTTGCTTCCCGTCGTGGTCAGAGAAAGCGTGAGTTTGTGTCCGTCAACGAGTCCGGTTGCAACCAGTTCGTCGTAAGTTCTTGCAATCGACTTGCCGTCGTACGTTTTCGTTTCTGCTGCCGCATTGGCGGAGAAGTCTCTTTTTGTCACGGTGAGAGTTGCGCTGATTTCGCCCAAAGTTCTCGACGCGCCGACGATTTCATAGTTGTTTGAAACAAGTCCCCTTGCCGTCACCATATAATTGCCGACGGGAGAAGCCGTGGTATATTCCGTATCGAACGTGAGATTGCTTTCGTCAACCGAAGTTTCGTCATCGCCCAAGATGAAACCTTCGTATTTGACTTTCGGGTTTACGAACGGATTGCCGTACACAACCGAAAAGTCGTCAATCGACGCAACGAGCGTTGCTTTTGCGACGTTGAGCGTCGTGTGGCTTGCAACGGAAGTTTTGGCTTCGTATCC
>CALGEU010000006.1 GCA_937881285.1 uncultured Clostridia bacterium
TGATACAGATGTATCGATATAGAACAATCGATAAATAATAAACTCTTGCCAAAATTTTGCTAAATTGTCGGCTTGGTGTTTTAGAATTAACAATGAAAAATAAATAAGGAATAATTGTGGAGCGGGCGCAAAAAAAAACTTTTCGCTTCCGCGAGATTGCCGCGCAAGCTCGCAATGACATAGTTTTTGTATGCGCCCGAAACGAAAATCTTAAAAAACCTGGGCGCGATATTGAGATGAGTGACAAGGAAACGCCCCTTGAACAGCAACCCTAATGTACAAATAGTACATGAGTTGATGAGCAAGGGGCGTTGACACGGTCAATCGCTCAATAGCGCGCCCAGGGAGAATTTGACGGGCATGCGGAGTTTATGCCCCGCTCTCTTCTTCGCGCTTTCGATTTTTGCACGAACGTCGTCGGGGATTTCTTCGCCGCGGAGATATTTGTCAACGTCGGAATACTTGATGCCGAGTTCGGATTCGTCGGTTTGTCCTTGATAAAGTCCGGCGGACGGCGCTTTCTCGATTATGGTAATCGGAGCGTTTAGATAACGTAAATGTTCGTATATTTCACCGACGGTAAGGTCTGCGATGGGGTTGAAATCGTGTGCGCCGTCGCCCCATTTCGTGAAGTATCCGAGAGTGGCTTCGTCAAGATTCCCCGTGCCTGCGACGAGATAGCCGCGAGCCTGTCCGAGTGCGTAAAGCGTGGTCATGCGAAGACGGGGATTTATGTTGACGCTTGCCATTTTGAGATTGCTTTCACCAGCGTTGTTTTCGGTGAGTCGGTCGCCGAGCGCATCGAGAAGAGCCTGCTTCGTTTGAGACAAATCTATCTCGATTTGTTCGATGCCGAAATGCTTGCCCGCGCGAAGTGCGTCGTCTCTGTCGCTGCCGTAGTTTTGCGAAGACTGGCAAGGCATAATGACGCCAAGAACGTTGGGGGTTGCGAGTTTGCAAAGCGCACCGACGAGCGTGCAGTCTTTGCCGCCGCTGTTGCCGTAAATGATACCTTTTGCGCCGCTGTCGGACAAGATTTTGCGTATCCATTCGACGCGTTTTTCGATAGATTGTGAAACGTCCATAAGGCACTCCTTTATATGTTGTTTTTTATTGTTGATTTTGATTGTTGATTTTGATTGTTTTTATTATAATACGATTTTGGCAATATTCAACTTTTTTGATAAAAATCATTAAAATTTTATGAAAAATCGGGTGTCGGCAGGTCAAAAACGCCGTTTTTTTGCAATTTTTTTGAAAAAATCCACAAAAAATCGCAAAATGGGTATTGAATTATCGTTCGATAGGTTATATAATGTTGATACAAAAAAATTAAACTCATACAAGGAGAATTTTTATGAGAAAAGCATTTATTTGTCCCACAAAGTACGTTCAAGGCGAAAACGAATTGCTCAACCTTGGTTATTTTGTCAAAACCTTCGGTAAGAAAGCCCTTCTTATCGCAGACCCGTTCGCACTCAATCTCGTTAAAGAGAAACTCGAAGCGACGCAAGCAAAATACGGCGTAGAGTTCGTCACGAGCGACATCTTCAAAGGCGAATGCTCTCGTACGGTCGTCAAAGCATTGCAAGAATTTGCAAAAGCAAACAAATGCGCATGCACAATCGGTCTCGGCGGCGGCAAAGCAATCGACACTTCCAAGTGCGTTGCGGCAGGCAATCCGCTCATCATCTGCCCGACCATCGCAGCAACCGACGCACCGACGTCCCACTCTGCAGTTCTTTACACCGACGATCACGAATTTGACGATTACGCATACTTCCGTCAAAGCCCGTCCGTCGTTCTTATCGACCTTAACGTCATCGCAAACGCTCCTTCAAGATTCCTTGTCAGCGGCATGGGCGACGCACTCTCCACTTACTTCGAAGCAAGAGCAAACGTCAACAGCGTATCCAACGTCAACGCAGGTCTTCCCTGCGGCGCAGACAGAAAGAAAGGCACTCTTCTCGGCTACGGCACGTACACCGCTGCGGCACTTGCAGAACTCTGCTACAAGAACCTTCTCAGCGACGGCGCAAAAGCAAAAACCGCTTGCGACTGCAACGTTGTGACTCCGGCTCTCGAAAAGATTGTTGAAACCAACATTCTTCTCTCCGGTCTCGGCTTCGAATCAGGCGGACTTGCAGCGGCACACGCAATCCACGACGGTCTCACCGCAGTTCACGACATTCACGCATGCTGCATGCACGGCGAAATCGTCGCATTCGGCACTCTCTGCCAACTCGTTCTCGAAAACAGCCCCGAAGAAGAACTCTACGAAGTTCTCAACTTCTGTGACGAAATCGGTCTCCCCGTCTGCTTGCACGACCTTATGACAAATCCGCGCACGGGCGAAGTTATCAGAGAAGAACTCACCGAAGAAGAATACAAGATCGTCGCAGCAAAGACCTGCATCCCCGACGAATCCATTCACAACATGCCCTTCCCCGTAACCGAAGACATGGTCATCGCTGCAATCAAAGCGGCAGATAAGATCGGTCACGATTTCAGATACGGCTGCGATTGCGAATGCTGCCACTAATCCGTATTGAATAAACGCACACTCCCTTGCGCACACGCGCAAGGGAGTGTCTTATTAAAAAAACCGCGTATATTCTCGGATTTGCGGTTGTAAGGAGAAATATTATGAAAAAAATAATGAACACCCCCGAAACTTTCGTCTACGATATGTGTCACGGTCTTGCCGCGGCTCATCCCGAACTCGAATTCGTCGAAAAATATAAGGTGGTCAAAAAGAAAGAAATCAACGACAACAAAGTCAGCCTTATCTCCGGCGGCGGCAGCGGTCACGAACCCGCACACGCAGGCTTCGTCGGCAAAGGTATGCTTGACGCGGCGGTTTGCGGCGACGTTTTCGCTTCACCGTCTCAGGTTCAGGTCTACAACGCAATCAAAGCGTGCGCAACCGACAAAGGCGTGCTTCTCATCGTCAAGAACTATTCGGGCGACTGCATGAACTTCAACAACGCAATGAGCGACGCTCAAGACGACGGCATCAAAGTTGACGCGGTTTACGTCAACGACGATATCGCAGTCAAAGACTCTCTCTACACCGTCGGTCGTCGCGGCGTGGCAGGCACGGTGCTCGTACATAAATGCGCAGGCGCGGCGGCAGAACAAGGCAAATCCCTTGAAGAAGTCAAAGCGGTTGCAAACAAAGTCATCGACAACGTGCGTTCCTTCGGTTTCGCATTCACCAGTTGCACTGTTCCGGCGGCAGGTCATCCCACGTTTGAAATCGGCGACGACGAAATGGAATTCGGCGTCGGTATTCACGGCGAACCCGGTCGTTTCCGTGAAAAAATCGACTACTCCACGGGTACGTTCTGCGACGATTTGTCAAGAAGAATCGTCACCGACCTTGAAGAAGACCTTGCTCTCAAGAGCGGCGAAGAAGTGGTGCTTCTCATCAACGGTTTCGGCGGAACTCCCCTTCAGGAACTCTATATTCTCAACAACTCCGTCACCAAGGCACTCGCAAAAGACGGCGTGAAGATTCACAAGACCATCGTCGGCAACTTCATGACTTCAATCGATATGGCAGGCGCGTCAATCTCCGTGTTGAGAGTCGACAGCGAACTCAAAGCACTCGTCGACTACCCCGTCAACACTCCTGCACTCACTTGGGGCGCGGCGATGAGCGAACAAGCACAAGCGGCACTCGAAGCGGTTCAGGCAATCGGCAGAGCACTCGGCTATGCACCCGTTGCGGAAGAACATCACGCGACGGCAAAGAAAGCGGCGGCAAAAGAAACCGAAGAAGTTGCCGTTTACGAAGTGGAAGGCAAGCCCGAAGTGACCGAAACAATCAACACGGCGGCTTTCGTGCAAATCGTTGACAAGATGGCTGACGTCATCATCGAAAACGAAGTTCCTTTCTGCGAAGCGGACAAAATGGGTGACGGCGACTTCGGTATGTCAATCGCAAAAGGCTTCAAACAACTCAAAGCAGACTGGGCAACCAGAAAGAAAGGCGACATCGGTCAATTCCTTGTAAGTTGCAGTGAAATCATCAAAGAATACTGCGGCGGCGCAAGCGGCCCGATTTGGGGTTCTGCATTCAAGTATGCAGGCAAAGCAATGCTCGGCAAGAAAGAAGTCAATCTCGCAGACATCGCGCTTCTCTTCACCGAAGCAAACCGCGGCGTATACGAAACCGGCAAGAAGTCATTCGGCAAAGG
>CALGEU010000007.1 GCA_937881285.1 uncultured Clostridia bacterium
TTGTCAACTTTATAGCCGATGTGAAAAAACGTAAAAATGGACGATTTGAAGGCATGTGCGAGCAAATAAACGGCAAATAAAAGTCGTTTGATAACGTGTGAAAAATCGTTTGCAAATTTTTGAGAAAATTACAAAAACGGCATTTAATTATTAGATATACGTATGATAAAAGTCGAATTATGTCAAAATAGCAATTTCGACAAAATTAAAAATCATAAGACTTTTTGCGAGTGATTTTGCATATAAACGGAAGTTTTTCGCAAGCCGAAAGCGGTATATTTCAGGTATGAAAAACAACGTTTTACGCGCACAGAGAAAAACTTTTCCGTCTTTCGATTTGAGATTGTCCAAAAAGACGGCAATCAATTTCACGATAGAGTGTCTTGCGATATTTTTGCTTGCGTCCGTTAAGGACTTCGGCTTTGCATTATCGCTTGCGCTGTTTTGCGGTTTGGTGTTTGCACGACAGAACGTGATTGCAATATCGCCGTGCTTTATCGTGGCAAACTGCGTTTTTGCACTCGACTGGATGACGCTTGCCTATGCTGTGACGCCCGTCGCCGTGTTGTTTTTGCTGTACGCTCTGTTTTTCAGATTGAAAAAGAACGTGCCTTTGTTTTGCGTTGCGATTGCCGCTCTCGTGTCTATGAGTCCTTATATTGTGTGCAAGGCGGTGTTCGAGTCGGCGTATCTCAACGTGGGGTTGAGTGCGCTTATTGCCGTGACTTTCACGTTTTGCACGGGCAACACGTCGTATGCGGTGTTCGTGCGCGGAGTAATTCACAAAGCCACCGTTGACGAACTTATTTGCGGCGGTGCGTGTCTGTGCGTATTCGGATATGCGCTTGCGGGAGTGGGCGATTACGGTTTTTATGCGGTGAGCGTTGCGCTTGCGTTTTCGGTTTTGTTTTGCTCGTGTTGTTTTTCGTCGCAGATTACGCTGTTTTGCGGATTGCTTCTCGGCGTAGGCGCGGCTGTCGGAAATGCCGAACTTGCCTGGCTCGGATACGCTGCCGCAATCGCGATGTGCGCCGTGACGTTTTCGCCGTTTACGAGATTTTGCAGTGCGCTTGCGATGATTGCGTGCGAAGGCGTGTTCTGGCTGTTTGACGGTTATTCGGGTGCAGGGTGGCAATCTCTTTGTATGCTTGCCGTGGGAATAATCGTCTGTCTTCTGATACCGCCGTCCGTTATAGCAAAAGTGAAGAGCAGGACGGCAAGCGACAATCGACACGCCTACACCGCCGTCGTCAATCGCAGAGCGCGCGAACTGGCGTCGAGAATATCGGGCGCAAGCGACGTTTTTTACGATATGTCGAAAAATCTCGAAAAAATCGCGCAGAAAAACGGGGAATGTTCTCCCGCCGCTCTCGCAAAAGAAGTCGCTCGCAATTTTTGCGGGAAATGCAAAGACAGAGAAGGTTGTTTTTGTGCGTTGGGAACGGATACGTCGGGAGTCATTCAACCTATGGCGGAAGCCGCGCTAAATCGCGGTCGAGTGACGATACTCGATATGCCGCCTTTCATCACCGGCAGATGCTCTAATATGCACTCGCTTGCGTCCGTGATAAATTCGTCGGCAAAGGCGTATCTTGAAAGAATGAACGAACTCAAAAACGTCGCGAGTTGCAAAAACATGATGTCGGAGCAGTTTGCAGGCGTATCTCTCGTGCTCGACTCTCTTGCCACGTCCTGCGCAAAGCAGGTCAATTTTGCAGATGACGACGTCGAGATGCTGAAAAGCGAATATCTCAAACACAATATCGTCGCAAGCGAAATTCTCATAAGCGGTGACGGCGACGGAACTGCCGTCACAATGCTCGTGCGTGCAAACGACGCGCAAAAAGCGGTTATTGCAAAAATTGCGTCCGCATATTTGCGCGTAAGACTTCAAGTGGACAAAATCACCGATAAGGGCGCGCAAAAAATCGTATATCTGCAAAGTGCGCCGACTTTTGAAATCGCATACGGAGTGGCGAGTCGCAAATTTTCGGGAGAAAGCGAAAGCGGAGATACGCTCAGTGTCCTTTGTCCGTCGAAAAATCGCAGGCTTTTTGCCATATGTGACGGTATGGGACACGGTCAGCAGGCAAGCGAAACGAGCAAGAACGCCGTGAATATGATAGAAAATTTCTATCGCGCCGGCATAGAAAGCAATATAATTCTCGCTCTTGCCAACAAACTTCTTCGCTTGTGCGCAGACGACGTGTTTTCGTCGCTCGACATCGCCGCCGTCGACACATCAAACGGATCTCTCGACGTCGTGAAACTCGGTTCTGCTGCAAGTTTCATCATTCGCAAAGAAAACATCGAAATGCTCTCTTGCACCAGTGCCCCCATGGGCATTCTCGACAGCGTGGAAAGCGTCACCATGAAATATCAACTTTTTGACGGAGACATGGTTCTCATGATGAGCGACGGCGTTTTCGACGTTCTCGAAGGCAGCGGCATCGCCGAAATCGTCGATTCTCTCGACACCGCAAACCCACAGACCCTTGCCGACGAAATACTCAAAAAGGCTTTGGAAAACGGTGCGACGGATGATTGTACGGTGCTTGCCTTTCGCCTATTCTCCGTCTAAAACGCGCTATTGAGCGAATAACTTCGGCAGAGCCACGCTCCCGTCAACTCATGTACTACTTGTACATTAGGGTTGCCGTTAGCGTGGCTCTTTCTTGTTCTTCATCTCAATATCGCGTTTTACAAATCCGCTAAATAGCGATTAACTTTGTCATCACCCCGAGCCTGCCAACTCACGTACGTCTTGTACGTTAGGGTTGTCATTCTCGTGGTGCTTTCGCGTCACTCATCTATTTATCACACTTTTTACAAACTAATCAATTCCAACCCACATCACAAAACACATTAAAGCCGAGTGTGCCGACAACCAACTTATAATATAGATTTTTATAATTCTATTATCTTGAAATTCTTACGGTTTTGCTGTATAATCAGCGTATGACTTCAAGCGTTGAAAAAAGCGTTTCTTCGTTTTTTGAAAGGACGAATATAAAAAG
>CALGEU010000008.1 GCA_937881285.1 uncultured Clostridia bacterium
TGGCCGCCCGAAAACGTGTTGAGAGTCTTTTTCAAATCGTCGTCGGAAAAGCCGAGTTTGCGCACTGCGGTCATGTATTCTTTTTTATACAAATATCCGCCGTCTCTCTCGAATTTTTCGCAAAGTCCCGAATATATTCGCACGTTCTGCTCGCTGGCGTCGTTTTCAAGATTGGCGCGCGCGGACTCCATTTTCCTTTCCGTCTCGATAAGCGAATCGTATGCGGACAAAATCTCGTCCAGCATGGTTTTTCCGCTCTCGTCGTTGGTCGTCTGTTTCAAAAAGCCTACTACCGGTTCTCCGTTTTCAAACACGCCGTACGGCTCGCCTTCGTTGCCGCAAGAGTATTCAACTTCTCCCGTCAGAACTTTAAGCAGCGTGGTTTTTCCGCAGCCGTTGCGGCCTACCAGCGCGATTTTCTCGTTTTCGCGCACGGAAAAATCAACCTGTGTAAGCACAGGCACGCCGTCATATTCCACCGCTATGTTTGAAACAACAATCTGCATACGACAGATTTTAACCTATTTTGCCCGATAAGTCCACAAAACAAAATGGATAAAAATTGAAATGCCGCGATTTAAAGCCCTTTTCTAATAAGAAATGCATTATACAAAGCAAAATTTTCACCTAAAGATTGCTCCGTCTTGTTTAAAAAATGCGTCGTTATTTTATCATATATGATCTGATTGCCATTTTGCATATAAGTCGCAAGTGCCATAATAACTTGGTCTTGATTTATCGCTTGTATCATTAAACACTGTTGTGGCGAATGATATTTTCCATTATCATATCGTTGCATAACATTTTTTTCAACGGCATAAACGTTGACAATATCAGGATTCTCAATAATGATTTCCGAAATGTTCAGCAATGCTATTTCTTTACTCTTTTCTTCATAATATAAATACTCAATATTAGACGATTCTCTTTGTAAAGCAACATATGGCGTTTTAGTCTTAACGGTAAAACCGCTTATCACATCGACCATAAAGTCGTTTATTTCTTTGCTTATTGTTCCCATACATTTCTCCTTTTAATGATCCATTAAATATTCAATATAATCGTCGGCATCTTCACTATAATCAACCATATCTTCGATATTATAGTTTGGATACATACACTCATCTTCATAATATCCGTAATCGCTCGACAATCCGTAATCGCAATCCGAATTGTAGTCGTATAAAAGATTTTTTATTGTTTTAACATCATTTCCAGTGTAATTATCATCAAACGGTAAATCTTCGTTTGGTTCATCTGCTAGATCAATTTCATCTATATCTCTATTTTGGGAAACAATTTGTCCCCGTCTTAGTTCAATAATAATATTGCTAGTTTTGTTTTCATAGACTTTGAAATCTTTTAGTATACAGTTGTAATCGAGATAACTATCTATCAAATCAAAGTCATTTACTACATCGTCAGAAATGCGCCCAATAACTATTGTGCGCGAATTTATTTTTATACAGACAAGTATATTCTGTTTTTCACATTGTAAAAATAACGGCATTCCCACTTGTAGAATACCAAAATTATCCAATAATGAAATAATGGTATCTTCTCTCTTTTCAAGGTAAGTTGTGATTGATTTTGGTTTGTTTAAGTTTTTTATAATTAGGTCATAAAACACAACGACAAAGCTATCAAATATTTCATCCACTACATCTTCTCTTATTAAAATTTCATTATATACACGAGTTGATATCATATGAGAAACACTTTGCAATTCGGCCATATTTGTTATTTTGTACAGCGCAAACATTGAAAAATAACCGTCGTCAATTATTTCTTCTAAGCATCTTTTTATTCCTTTATCTAATGCCTTATTGCTTTTAAAAACAAAAGAAAGACATTCTTTGCTTTGTTCTATGTTATCAAAAACACTTGTACCGCCATATGTTATCATGGTTTTAAAAATATCTTCTAATAAACTTTTGTACATCTTTCACCTTTATTATTTTAATAAACTCAGTTTGATTATAATTGCTACAACAATGGGGATAAGAATCATGCTAATAATAAATGTTATTACAGAGAATTCCTTTTCAATGGCAAAAGTCAAACCTACCGCTGCTCCGATCCATATTGCAAGCACGAATATCCCCAAAATTATCCCTATTATTTTTTCACTCACATCACGGCTAAAATAGTTTTGCTTTTTACCACTTATTTTGCAATTTTCACTACTCCTACCAATATCTATTTTTCTTGCCGCATTCATTTTTTCTGAAACGATTCCAAGGAGTCTTATTATTTCAAGATCGTCATCATCATTGATTTCAGGACTCAAAGAACGTTCGCCGATTTGCATTGCTTTTTCAAAATCGTTTCTATTTCCTATATCACACCAAACCCGTAACGCAGAAATTGCAATATTTTTGCTTGTAGGATAGAGAATATTTGCCTGTGCCAAATACTCAAACTTTTTGTTTCTGTCACTGCATCTATATGCCACATTATTCAATAAGAAGGCTTTATACTTATTTTCTTTTTCCATAATTGGAATTGCTACTACTTCTTTATATTTTTTCAATATATCTTCTTCACTATTGTTTTTATCCCGAATATAATCAAAGGCATTACTATATATTTCAAGCACCGCCTTTTTATCGTTTTCTTGTTTTTCTATATTGTTCTTATTTGATGTGCTTTTTTGTGTGTTTGTTGTTTTTGGCGTTTTTTCTTTATAATTTTCATATGAGTTGTTCTTTTGTGTATTAGAACAATCTAGTTTTATAGGTTCATTTTCATTGTACATGTACAAAAGTGTCGCGACTATATGTTTACATATTCCGGTGTAATGATAAAATGCAGGACATGTGCAATGATAGTCTACCAACGTATCATCTTTGAAAGTCAATGACACATCATAGTCTTCCCTTCCGCGAACACAGGCTTTATACACTCCCCTGACCTTCGCCACACTGAGCACTCTCCCATCGTTGTAATAATACAACCCTTTACTATAAGTAATATCAACATTACACATAAACCTAATACTATCAGTACTCTTTATTTTGGGGTACAAATACTTTTCCATAAAACTGACCACCATAAAACTTATATGAAAATACTAACACAATAGTTTTTATAATGCAACACTATAATTTCATTATTTATTGTTTATTTAAGATAAAATATTACTAAAGTTTAAATTTATGGAGACTATTGTATGGAAAAGGCTGAAGTCGCAAAACGCATAAAAGAACTTCGTGAGAGTAGACATTTAAGCCAAAATGCTCTTGCGAACATCGCGGGTGTGTCTCCAACATATATTTATCAACTTGAACGCGGTGAAAAAAGTCCAACCATAGAGTATCTCAATTATATATGTTCAGCATTGGGTATTTCATTATGCGATTTTTTCAGAACATCAACCGATACTTTGCTAAATGTTGACAGTTTATCTAAAGCACAATTGCAATATTTGAATATTTTCTTGGAAAGTTTATCTCGATAACACACTTTCCGTTTTCCGCAAATAATAAATTTGCACCCAATATCACGAAAAATTCTTGACAAATACTCTTATAAAGATTATTAT
>CALGEU010000009.1 GCA_937881285.1 uncultured Clostridia bacterium
CTACACAAAGTTGTGCGCGATAAAAGGTCTATGCCTTTTTATGGCATAACTAACGAAAACTATATTTACGGAAATAACTACGATGATTGACATTACAAGTGGGGTTGTCGTTCCCTTTTTCGACGACAAAAACGATGAAAGAGTTTACTCGATCTACAACGACGGCGGTCATTACATCGCCGTACCACGCTTAAAGCGCAATAAGAAAGGCGTTTCCGCCGCGCGAGAACTAACGGCAACAGATATCGCTTTTAACAGCCTATATTCTCGCGCTGTCGAAAACGGACTTGAAAAGCGCGCTTTGGCGGAATTCGTACAGGATGAAATGACGACGTTGTTTCCCGAGATAACCGATATGAGCGGTTTTGTCGCGGAAAAGATTATCCGCAAATACAAAAACTTGTATAATCGTAAGAAACGTTTTCGCCGTAAGGCATACTTGAACAAATGGAATTATTTTGTTACAATCACCTACGACGATAAAAAACACGATGAAGAAAGTTTTCGGAAGAAGTTGCGCCGTTGTCTTTCTAATCTCCACACGCGCCGTGGTTGGAAATATATGGGCGTTTTTGAACACGCTCCGGAAACGCACAGATTGCATTTTCACGCGATAATGTATATTCCCGACGGCGAAATGATAGGCAACATCGCAGAACTGCGAGATTACAGCACGGCACAAGGTCAAATGCAAATCACGCATAGCAACACGTTTTTTGCCGATTCATTCGGAAGAAACGATTTTGAACAACTCAACGAACAAGAACTCCGCCACGGCGGAACAATCAATTATTTGCTCAAATACATAGAGAAAACCGGCGAAAGAATTGTGTACAGTCGCGGAATACCTACGGCAATTTGTATGAAGGTCAAGGATAAGGATATTGCAACGTCTATGGAAGATTACGTAACGAAATATTTACTTTTTGACGATGTTATCAAATACGAACGTGACATTGCTCGATATAAGACAAAGCAAATGACGTTCATTGACATCTTCTGCAATCCGCCGAAGGTAGCGTAACTGCACGCAAGGATATAGCAAAGGTTTTTCGCCGTGTATTTTGAGATACGGCGTTTTTGGCGTTCTCGGACAGACATAAAACTCATATAAAATCGTTTCGGAAACTCCGCATAACAAATAAAAGGCGTGATCCGCAAGCGGATTAGCGCGGAAACGCCTTTTGTTTGCGCCCGAACGAGTCTGTCGGTCGGTCAAAATACGCGACACCTTGCGCCCGCGCGCAACGCGCGTGGCTCGTATTATAGCAAGGTGTCGCGTATTGCTCTCAACATTCAAAACGTTGAGTAAATAGTATCAAATTTCCATTCTTGGCGTGGGGTGGAAATGTGGCGTTTGACAGGCAAATCCCATTGTGATATACTCACTTATGGGAGCGTTAATCGTTAAAGAGTTTTAGCAACACTAAAACGATTTGCAATGATACAAGGACAATTTGGAGTACTGTGGTAAGTGTCATTGGCGATTAACCTCCTTTTTTCTATGCTTAAAATCGCAATGGGGTTTACGTGTCAAACAAAGGGGGAAATTTTTTTTGAAAGTAACGTAAGGCAAAGGACGGTGACGGCAATGAAAAAGAAAGGAACGAAAAACATTACATTTACACAAAGGATTCAGATTGAAACACTTTTGAACGCAGGTTTGTCAAAAACAGAAATTGCGGAAAAAGTTGGATTGAGCCTTGCTTCGATTTATCGAGAATTACAACGCGGTCAGTACGAAAGAAAAAAAGTTAAATACACGAACTGGTTCGGTGATAAGACGTACAAATACATAGTATCGTATAGTGCGCAGATTGCAGAAGATAGATATCGTATGAATATGACGGCGTGTGGTGCACCGATAAAACTCGGCAACGACTTTGATTTTGTGAATTACGTCGAAAAACGAATATTGAAAGACAAACTTACGCCCTGTGCAGTCGTTGGCGAGATTAAAAAGCATAAGATGTTTCGTACGGATATAAGCAAAACGACGTTGTATCGATATATTGAACAAGGCATTTTTTTACACTTAAAGTTAAGTGATTTACCATTCTATAAGGGAAAGAAGCGATATCGCAAGACGGTTATCAAGCGTGCGCCACGTGGTACGAGCATTGAGAAACGTCCGCCTGAAATACTCAATCGAAACACGTTCGGCAACTGGGAAATGGATTGTGTCGTAGGAAAGAAGTTTTCGCGAGATGTGTTATTAGTTCTCTCGGAACGCTTAACACGCTATGAAATTATTGTGAAAATGCCAAACCGCAAGTCTGACACGGTTGTGAAAACGCTGAATAAACTTGAACGCAGGTTCGGGCGAGATTTTCGCAAGGTTTTCAAGACAATTACTGTGGACAACGGTGTTGAGTTTTCGGATTTTTGCGGACTCGAAAAGTCTATATATAACGGAAAGCGTACAAGCGTGTATTACTGTCACCCATATTCATCGTGTGAGCGTGGTACGAATGAACGTTTGAATAGAGATATTCGACGGCATTTACCAAAGGGAACGGATTTCACGAAGTACACTGATGAACAGATACAATTCGTCGAAGATTGGGTGAACGATTATCCGCGTGAAATATTCGGTTATTCAACGTCGCGTGAGAGATTTTTCGAGCAATTAGCAAGACTTTAATTTTTTGAAAGTGTATTTTCAAAAAATACAAGCCGTCTGTATGACGGCTATTTCAACGTATAACGTTTTAGAACGAAAAGCAGTTGTATTGCCTGAACAGTCAATCGCGATTGACTGTTCAGGCATTTTGCATTAGTTTCAATGGCTTCAATTTGTCGAATTTAACACGATTTTGAAAGTTTTGAAAAAATTTTTGATTTTTTTTGCTAACTTTTATTGACAATTCACCCTTACCTTTTTATAATGATAGCGAAATCTAAAAAGTGATTTCGACTATCAATTTTTTATTTAGGACGGCGAAAATTGGAAAACGGAACGGAAAGGTACATCGGAACGGTCGCGTATCTCGGAAAACTGTATGACTTTATCAATGAGCATTTGTTTAATGGCGAACTTGTGAAACCTGTTATCACGGTGCAAGTCGATTCGCGCAACAAGGCTTACGGTTGGTGGTCGGTCAATAAGGTTTGGCACGAGAACAAAGACGACGAAGGCGTACACGAGTTAAATATGTGCGCTCAATACCTTAACCGCCCTATCGAAGAAATCGCAAGCACAATGATACACGAGATGTGTCATCAGTTTGCGGGGGCGCACAACCTTCAAGATACGTCACGTTCTTGCATTTATCACAACAAACTTTTCAAAGCGATTGCGGAAAGTCACGGATTGAACGTTGTAAAGGTCGATAAAATCGGTTGGTCAATGACAAGTCTGACTTCCGAAACCGCAGAACTCATAAAACAGTTTGCGAAAGACAACGACGGAAACGTGATTTATAGAAGTCCATTATCAACAAATACGACTGTTAAATCATCGAGTACACGCAAATATGTATGCCCGTGTTGTCACGCGAGTGTGCGCGCAACGAAGCAATTAAATTTGATTTGCGCGGATTGCG
>CALGEU010000010.1 GCA_937881285.1 uncultured Clostridia bacterium
GCGGAGCACTGCTTCTTGCAGGAACTTCGTTTCTGTCCACAAATCCGGTTGCGATGATGGTGATTTCGATGTCTTTCTTGTCGGGGACGAACGCCGTGCCGAGAATGATGTTTGCGCTCGGGTCAACGACTTGTTTGACGATATCGCACGCTTCGGTGACTTCGCCGAGAAGCATATCTTCACCGCCTGTGATGTTGACGATTATGCCTGTTGCGCCTTCGATGTCTGTTTCGAGAAGCGGGCTGAACACTGCGCCGCGCACTGCTTCGATAACTCTCTTTTCACCTTTTCCGTAGCCGATACCCATGTGGGCGAGACCTTTGTTGGAAAGAATGGTGCGAACGTCCGCAAAGTCAAGGTTGATAAGTTCGGGGTTTGCGATGACGTCGCTCACGCCCTGTACGCCCTGACGGAGAACGTCGTCGGCAATTTCAAACGCGCGTTTGAAGGAAATGTTCTTGTCAAGCACTTCGATGAGTTTCTGGTTGGGGATAACGAGAAGAGTATCGACGAAGTTTTTGAGATTCTTGATGCCTTCTTCCGCGTTCTTCATACGCTGTGCGCCTTCGAAGTTAAACGGTTTCGTGACGACTGCAACGGTGAGAATGCCCATAGATTTTGCAATTTCCGCAATGACGGGAGCAGCACCCGTACCAGTTCCGCCACCCATACCTGCGGTGATGAAAAGAAGGTCGATGTCTTTGAGAGCCGCTTTGATGCGTTCGCGAGATTCTTCGGCTGCCTTTCTGCCTACTTCGGGGTCCGAACCTGCGCCGAGACCGCCCGTCATGTTTGCACCGAGTTGAATCTTGCAATGCGGTGCGACGAGAGACATATTGAGCGCTTGCATATCCGTGTTCATGACGACGAAACTTGCGCTCTTGACGCCTGCGCGAATCATGTTGTTGACGGCGTTGTTTCCGCCACCGCCCACACCTACGACGACGATGTTTGCTTTGCCCGGTTTCTTTTGGGAAACGGGTTGATACTCTTCGTGCTCTTCTTCAACCGCAGGGACTTCTTCCGCTACGGTTTCTTCTTCCTGCACCTGTTCGTCGACTTCGTTTTGAGACTCGTCGCTCGGAGTCCAGCCGAATTTTTCAAAATCTATCATTTTTTACCTCCGTTGAATAACTTTTTTATAAACGCTCCGAAATCGAATCTCGAGAGATTGTCAGCCATAACCAGCAAAGACGCTTTAGAGCAATCTTCGGGTTTTGCAAATCCCGGGAGTTTCGGAGTGATGATTTCAATGTTTTTGCCGAGTTGTTCGCTCAGATACTTGGTTGCGCCGCGCATAGTCGCGATGCCTTCGCCCGTGATGTAGACGGGCATATACGACGGAGCATCGTCTTCGATGTCTTTGAAAATGCCTGCAAGCACTTCAACGAACACGTCAAGTCTGCTCTTTGCGATTTCGCACGCGTCTAATGCGTATACGACGTTTTCACCGTCGCTGACGAGCACCGCTTCGTCGCTGTAATTGAGATTGAGATCCACAAGACGTTTTGCTTCTTCCGCCATATCGAACGGCACTTCGAGCGCTTCGAAAATGTCCGCACAGATATGCGCGCCGCCCATTGAGAAGGATTTCATATCCAGAATGCCTTCGCCTTTTGCTATGCAAACCGAAGACGAGAGATAGCCTGCGTCGATGAGCATATAAACGTTGTCGCGTTGTTCTTTTTCAAGAAGAGCCATGCACTCTGCCCAGCAAGTCGCAACGTACTTCACGTCGGTGAATCCGAGCGAACTTGCGACTTCGTCGAACATGTCCACAAAGGACTTTTCGCAAAGCATGTACGACACGCAAGCGTCGACTTTCTGCGCTTCCATATCGCGCACGTCGTTGTAGATTTTGTCTTCGTCGTCAAGCGAATAATATATTGCGCTCGTGTTGATGGTCAGATATTTGTTTGAATCGAAATCGTCGCCTTTTTTGAGAAGATACGCAATATCGTCGTCGATGACTCTGCGTCTTCTGTCAAGACGGATGCTCACTTCTTTCGTGACGACCGCAACGAACTCCGCAGGCACTCCGATAAAAAGTTTCTTCGTGCGTGAATCCGCTTCTTTCATTGACTCTATAAGCACGGATTTTGCAAGTTCGACGGTTTCTTTTGCGTCAAACCATTCTCCGTTTTCATACCCTTGATGTTGCTTTTCCGCCATTGCCTTAATGCCGAAAACACTCTGCGCCCTTTTCGCTCCCACGATAGCGGTCACGAGACGAGAGTTTACGTCAAGCACGGCAATGTCCTTGGTGAACAGCGACCCCATTTCTTTCTCTCCGACAAAACGCGCACTCGCGCGTATTATTTATAATATTATTATATAAAAAAATAAAAGGCTGTCAATGCTTTTTCAGCGAAAAATTTGCAAAAATAACGATTTTTTGTAACAAAGCGGATTTTAACGTCGAAAAAAGGCGCATTATCGCACCGTTTTGCGTATGACGTTGCCGCCGAGCGAGCAAAACATATCTTCGACGCTCTCGTATCCGCGGTCTATAAACTCCGTGCCGTACACCCTGCTTTTTCCGTTTATTCCGAGTGCGGCAAGAATAAGCCCCGCACCGCCGCGCAAATCGCTTGCAGTCATATCGCAGGCGGAAAGTTTTATCGCCTTGGTTTTCGAGCGCGCGCCCTGCACGTACGCAACGTTGCTTTCTACCTTGCAATCCGCGCCGAGTTTGATAAATTCTTTAGCGTGTGCAAAGCGGTTTTCAAACACCGTTTCTTTTATCGTACTCACGCCGTCCGAAAAAAGCGAACAGGCAAAAATCTGCGGTTGTACGTCGGTCGGAAAAAGCGGATAAGGCGCGGTCGTCACGTTCACCGCTTTCGGTTTTCCGAAAGACGATATGCGCATAGAGTTCCCGTCTCCCGATATTTTGCAATATTTGCTTTCTACTGCGTCGCACACCGCACCGAGCATATTTCTGCCCACGCCGTCGATTTCGACTTCTCCGCCGCAGATATTCGCCGCACAAACGAGCGTTGCGGCAACGATTCTGTCCCCTATCGGCGTAAACTCACAGCCGCCCAGTTCGTCCACGCCCGATATGTGCATAACCGACGTTCCGTCTCCCGTGATGCGCGCGCCCATTGCGCGCAAGCAACTCGCAAGCGAAACAATCTCGGGTTCTCTTGCGCAGTTCACGAGCGTAGTCTCACCTTTTGCAAGCGTTGCGCACATAAGCAGATTTTCGGTTGCGCCGACGCTCGGATATTTCATCACGATATTCGCGCCGTGCAATTCCTTTGCCGCACACTTCACTCCCGTGTCGGTGTATTCTATCGTTGCGCCCATTCGGCGCAATCCGTCAAGGTGTATGTCAAGCGGTCTTGCACCTATCCTGCAACCGCCGGGATAATCGAGTTCAACTTCTTTGAGAGTGGCAACGAGCGCGCCGAGCATAAACATCGACGAGCGCATATCTTTGCACAGCGCGTCTTTCACGCTTGCGTGCGTTGCGCGCGAGCGTACGCTCACGTTTCTGCCGTCACGGGTCACGTCTGCGCCGAGAGATTTTATAAGCGCAATCATCACGTCCACGTCGGATATGTACGGACAGTCTTTTATCGTCACGGTTTCTTTCGTCAGTATGCCTGCCGCAATAAGCGGAAGCACGGCGTTTTTCGCACCGTGCATACACACTCTTCCGTGAAGAGAACGTCCGCCGATTATTTCGAGATAAGTTTCGTTGTTTTTCATTTCAGAGAATCCACCCTTAAATACGGCACGGAGTTTTTTGATATACTCGTAAGCACGCCCACCGCACCGAGATACGCCACGAGAGAACTTCCGCCCGCACTCATAAACGGCAACGGCAAACCCGTTGGCGGAATCGCGCCGCACACGACCGCCACGTTGACGAGTGCCTGAACGCCGGTGACTGCGGTTATGCCGAGCGCGGCGTAACAGGAAAATCTGTCTCGTGCGTTTTTCGCTATTCTGATTCCGCGCCAAACGAAGACCGCAAAAAGCGTCATAATCAACGCGACGCCGAATAGCCCCGTCTCTTCGCCCACCACCGAAAGAATGAAATCGCTTTCGGCAAACGGCAAAAACAGATACTTTTGTCGCGACTTGAAAAGACCGACTCCGAACAATCCGCCGCTTCCCAACGCATAATACGACTGAATGAGTTGATAACCTTCTTCGAGCGGAGATTTCCACGGGTCGAGAAAAGCGAGCAAACGTTGCATTCTGTACGGCTCGATAAGCACCAACACCACCGCTCCCGCGATTGCGGGGACGACGAGCAACATCAGATGCGACGTTTTCGTTCCGCACGCAAACAGCATTATGAACACGACGCCTGCCATACACACGGTTATGGACATGTTCGGCTCGAGAATAAGCAACACGCAGGTTGCGCCGCCTATAACCAACGCGATAAGCACGTTTGAAAACTTGCGCATATCCTTTTTCGACGCAAACGCCGCTATCGCAAGCACGGTGAAAAACTTTGCGTACTCGCTCGGTTGTATGGTGAAAAAGCCGAGATTGAGCCACCTTTTCGCGCCGTAACTCTCAACGCCGATGACGGGAACGAACACAAGCGCAAGAAGCACCAACCCGACGACGTACAATATCGGCGTAAGTTTCTTCACCGCGCTCATATCCACAATCGACAACGCAAACGCCGCAAAAACGCCCAGCACCAACGCAACGGATTGCGTTTTGACGTAATGAAACGCGTCACCGGATTGTTTGAGCGCGGAATAACTCGAAGCGGAATATATGAAAACTATGCCGAGCACGCTCAAAATCAACGCGACTGCAATGAGCACTTTGTCCGCTTTGCCGTATCCGAGAATACTCTCTCCCGAATATCCGTTTTCGCCGACGTACTTTCTGCGTTTTGCGCCTTTCAATGCGCGCGCATATGTGCTCGAACTCACACGCACATCCGCGCTCGCCACCGCGCTTGCATACTTGCGCTCACTCTTGCGCTCACGCACGTTCGCGCCTATTCGCTCGTCACGCACACGCTTCTCGCGTACGCTCGCGATAAGATTGCCGAAAACGTTCGTCATTTTGAAAGTCT
>CALGEU010000011.1 GCA_937881285.1 uncultured Clostridia bacterium
AACGCCATACCCAAAAGCCCCGCAATCATAATACCGAAGCACTTCCACGCAAGACCTTCAACCGTTCCGTTTTCAATGGACGTGAGCGCGTATGCGCTTGCCATAAGTCCGAACGCTCCGAAAACCGACTCGAAGAAGCCGAACACGAGCGCGCTTATCATATATTTTTTCTGATCACCGGAAAATTTGATGAATTTAATAAGATAGCCTATCATATCACTTCTCCAGTCCGTCTTTCGCGCCGACGTGAGCCTGCCACATATCGTTGTATAGCGCACAATCCGCAAGCAACTCTTCGTGCTTGCCCTGTGCGATTATATTGCCGTCTTTGAAGACGACGATTTTGTCCGAATCCGCAATGGTCGAAAGTCTGTGCGCAACGACGATAAGCGTCTTGCCTTTTACGAGTTTTGACACCGACTCTTGCACGATCGCTTCGTTTTCTGGGTCGGCGTACGCAGTCGCTTCGTCGAGAATGACGATAGGTGCGTTTTTCAGCATTGCGCGAGCAATCGCGATACGCTGTTTTTCACCGCCCGAAAGGTGTCCGCCGGCACTGCCGACAACGGTGTCGTAGCCGTTTTCAAGGCTCATAATGAAGTCGTGGCAACCCGACGCTTTTGCGATATTTTCAACGTCTTCGTCTGTTGCGGCAAGATTGCCCTTTCTTATGTTTTCACGCACGGTTTCGTCAAAAAGGAAGTTGTCCTGCGACACGTACGCGATCATTTCGTTGAGTTGTTTCAGCGGTATATCCTTGACGTTTACGCCGCCTATTTCTATGCTTCCGCTCGTCACGTCCCACATAGAATCGATAAGTTTCGTTATCGTTGATTTGCCGCTTCCCGACGGACCGACGAGTGCGTTTACAGTGCCTTGTTCAAAGGTGAAATCGACGCCGTGAAGCACTTCTTTCTCACCGTATCCGAAGTGAACGTCATTTCCTTTTATCGTATAATCGTTGAGTTTAACCGGCGTTTCGGGTCTTTCAAGTGTCTTTTCCGTCAAAATCGAGTTGATTTCGCCCACGACGACGCCTATGCGCGCCAAGTCGTCTCTATAACTCAAAATGGAAAGAAGCGGCGTGAGCATTCCGAATGCGAGAACGAGTATCAGAACGAAGTTTGAAAGAGTGAGCGAGTCGTCGAGATAAAACGCCACGCTTGCAGGAAGAACGCTTACCAGAACGTTGGGGATTATGGACATACCGAACGAGAAGAAAAACTGCGAGTCTCTCATCCAGTCGATTGCCGAGTGTGCCGACTCATACGCCGCGTCCGTGAATTTCTTATACGAATTTGCGGATTGGTTGAACGTCTTTATAACTTCTATACCGTTGATATACTCCACCGCCACAGAGTTGAGATTTTTGCCTGCGTTGACGTATCTTGAAAACTTCTTGTCGTATCCTATACGCATACCCATAAAGCACAAAAGTCCTATCGGCACGCTGACGAGCGATATGAGCGCGATACGCCAGTCGACGACGGCGAGAAATACGAATATCGCAATCGGTGCGATTGCCTTTGACGATATTTCGGGCACCATGTGTGCAAGCGGAGTTTCGATTCCGTCTATTCTTTCCATGATGATATTTTTCAATTCACCGCTCGAGTGTTTCATTACGTCACCCATAGAGATTTCCGCAAGTTTGTCACAGGTCTTTGCTCTTACGTCGGCAATGA
>CALGEU010000012.1 GCA_937881285.1 uncultured Clostridia bacterium
ACGTTTGAAGACTTTGCGGTTTTTGCCGCGTTAGTCATGCTCGACTTATCAAATCCGTTTGACAATTTCGTCTTGAACGCCGCCGTTTGCGGATTGTTTACGCCGAGTTTTATGCGATTTTCCGGTTTGAAAGACGATTGCGTGTAATTCGAGTTTGAAAAACGCAAGGATTGTCTGAATCCGCTCATTTCGCCCACGAATCTGCTCTGCGGCATATTTTCCGTCTTACCGAAACGATAACGCTGACGTGCGTTGAGAATGAAAAGTCTCTTTCTCGCTCTGGTAATCGCAACGTACATAAGTCGTCTTTCTTCTTCGATGTCGCCTGCCGTTATCGAGCGTTGTGTCGGGAATATGCCTTCTTCGAGCGCAACCACGAACACGTCGTCGAATTCGAGTCCTTTCACAGCGTGTACGGTTGCGATAGTCACGTAATCGTCGCTGTTCATCTCGTCCGTATCGCTCACGAGCGCGACAGATTGCATAAAGTCAGAAATTGAAGAATTTTCATTGTCTTGCTCGTATTGCTGCACCGCTCCGACAAGTTCTTCGATGTTTTCGAGACGGTTTGCGTCTTCGGGGTCTCCGCTGGCAGTAAGTGCGGTTTCGAGTCCGCTTCGGCGTATCGCGTATTGCACGAATTCAACCGCCTTCATTTGTTTTTGCATCTTGACAAGGTCCATTGCGATTTCCGTGAACGGAGCAAGTTTCTTTGCGGTCGTTCCCGAAAGCAGTCCCGGATTGAGAAGCACCTGAAAGAGCGTCATATTCGTGTCTTTGGCGACGCTTTGCAACTCCGCAACCGCAGTGTTGCCTATGCCGCGCTTCGGATAGTTGACGACTCTGAGAACGCTGTCGTTGTCGCTCGGATTTATCGCGATGCGCACGTATGCGAGCGTGTCCTTAATTTCCTTTCTTTCATAGAAGCGGAAGCCGCCGAAAACTTTGTACGGTATGCCGTGCAGATTGAATTCTTCTTCAAAACCGCGCGTGACCGAGTTTGCACGCACCAAAACAGCCATTTCCTTGTACGGTTCGCCCTGACGATGCAACGTGGTTATAGCGCGTGCTACGTGACTTGCTTCGTCTCTGTCCGAATACGCTTCGTAATACTCGATGCTGTCGTCGTCTTCGATGTCGCTCCAAAGCGTCTTTTCGTTGCGGTTCGCATTGTTTTTTATGACGTTGTTCGCCGCTTTGAGAATTGACGTTGTGCTTCGATAGTTCTGTTCGAGTTTGAAGACTTTCGCTCCCGGGAAATCTTTGGGAAAATCGAGAATATTGCGAATCTCCGCTCCGCGCCAACTGTAAATCGACTGGTCTTCGTCCCCCACGACGAACAAATTGCCGTATTTTTTAGACAACATTTTCACGATGTCGTACTGCAATTTGTTGGTGTCCTGAAACTCGTCGACGTTTATGTATTTGAAACGATTCTGATATTTTTCAAGCACTTCGGGACACTCACGGAATAAAAGCACGGTTTTTAGAAGCAAGTCGTCAAAGTCGAGACAGTTGCATTTTTTCAATTCCGCTTCGTAGCGTTTGTACACTTCGGTGATATTGTAGGCGTCGTTGTCGTCGTCCTTTATCGCGTCGTAATAGTCTTCGGGTGAAATCGCAAGCGTCTTTGCGCGCGAAATATGCCACAAATAGTCGCCTTTGTTTTTCGGGTCGGCTTGCGGATAGTCCTGCAAAATTCTCTTGACCACTCTTTCGCTTTCAAGGTCCGTGTAAATCGTAAAATCTTTGGAATACCCGATTTTGTCGATGTCCGTGCGAAGTATGCGAGCGCACATAGAGTGAAAAGTGCTCGTCCACACGTCCGAATACCCGAGTTGTCTTTCTATACGTTCTTTCATTTCGTTCGCCGCTTTGTTGGTGAACGTGATTGCAAGAATGTTGTACGGGCTTACCCCGATTTCTATCAAATGACAAATGCGCGCGGTGAGTACGCGCGTTTTACCGCTGCCTGCGCCTGCGATGACGAGTATCAGTCCGTCCACCGCTTCGACAGCGAGTTGTTGTTGTTTGTTGAGATTGAATGTCGTGTTCATAATCGTATCATACGACTTCTTATGAGACGAAAAAGTCGCTTATCGATAAAAATCATACCACATATTGCGCAATTTATCAATTTGTTCGTGCAAAATACGCAAAATATGCCGAAAAAATCGTCAAGTTTATTGATTTGCAAAAATAAATATGTTAATATAATGACAACTTGGATTATAGAGAAGTTTTTTCATGCAAAAAATTTCTCTCTTTCCACGCGGAGGAATTTTTTTTATGGCTAAGTACGATGAGATCGAATTTCTTGAAAGCGAGATTCTCGAAGACGACGTCGACGCACCCGTCGGCACTCTTATTC
>CALGEU010000013.1 GCA_937881285.1 uncultured Clostridia bacterium
GGACGCGATTGACGCAAAGCGTAACAATCGCTATTCCGTCACTTCGTTCCTTACAACGCCCATCCGAAACAAAACCCAACGTACATTTAGCACGTGATTTTGGAGCGGATGGGTGTTTCCTTGTTCTTCATCTATTTATCGCATTTTATACACGAGTTGAACGATTGAAACTTTAATGCAACATTACACCTTTCCTTCGGGCTTGTCCGACTGCGGCGTTTGTGTGGCAATCTCGTGGAAACGAAATGATAACCTTTTTTGCGCAAGTGCCGTAATTATTCATTGTTCATTATTCATTAAAAAAAGCACGCGGTTGCGTGCTTTTTCTTATCTGTTGAGTATCATGTTTCTTATGTCTGCGACTGTGATTTTGATGCGCGGATTTGTTTTGATTTCGTCGCTTATCTTGTCTCTTGCGTGGATAATCGTCGTGTGGTCGCGTCCGCCGAACATCTCGCCTATTTGCACGAGCGGCGTCGGCAAAAGTTCGGTGATAAGATATATTGCAACCATTCTCGGCTCGACGATGCTCTTTGTTTTCTTCTTCGAAATTATGTCTGCGGTCGAGATTTTGAAATACTTGCAAACCGCGTCTATAATGTCGCTTGCGTCGATTGTTTCGCCCTTGTCTTCGATAAACTCGGAGAGTGCTTCGTAGGCAAGTTCTTTTGTCGTTATAACGTTGTTCGTAAGAGAACTGAAGAAGATTATCTTGTTGAGCAAGCCTTCCATTTCTCGTATGTTTGACGGCGATTTTTCCGCAATAAACTCGGCAACTTCATCCGAAAGCATAAACTTGGATTGCGCGGCTTTCGTCTTGAGAATCGCAACTCTCGTTTCCATATCGGGAACTTGAATGTCCACCGTGAGACCGCAACCGAAACGGGTGCGCAGTCTGTCTGAAAGAGTGGTAAGGTCTTTCGGAGCACGGTCGGACGTCAAGATGATTTGTTTGTTGTCCTGATACAAGTCGTTGAATATATGGAAGAACGCTTCCTGCGTGGCTTCCTTGCCGATAAGGAATTGCACGTCGTCCACCATAAGCACATCGCAGGAGCGGTATTTCTCTCTGAAACGGTTGTTTTCGTCGTTTGACTTGTTGCGAATGACGTTGATAAGTTCGGTCACGAGCGTTTCCGCACTGACGTACAGCACGTTCATTTGCTTCTTGTTTTTGAAAAGATAGTTGCCTATCGCGTGCAAAAGGTGGGTTTTTCCGAGTCCTACGCCCGAGTATATAAACAGCGGATTGAAACTTCCGCCCGGATGTTCCGCAATAGTCTTGCAGGCGGCGAGCGCATAGGCGTTTGATTTGCCTTCGACGAAGTTTTCAAAAGTGTACTTTTCAAGAAACGGGCTTTTTTTCTTGCCGTTGTCTTTTGGCGGTTCGTTGGTGACGAAGCCCTGGTCTTCGATAAACACGGTTTGCTTGTTGAGAAAATCGTCTTTTTTGTCGGGAGTTGTGATTATCACGTCGGTTATTGACGAATTGAGAGCGGACACGACTTCTTTTATCGTGTCTTTATAGCGAGTGTCGATTGTGCGTTTTGCGTTTGCCGAAATAGTGGACAGCACGATTGCGTTATCCACTAAACATACGGGTTCGAGTTTTTCTATCCAGACTTCGTAACTTATAGCCTGAATGGATTTTGACAACTCGTCTTTTGCGTCTTCCCAAAATTCTTCGATGTTTATCATAGTTTTGATTATATCAAAAAAAGTCGATTTTTCAAGCAAAAATCCAAAAAGAAAACTTAAACACAAGATGTTGAAAAATTTTGCGCTCTACGCTATACTTGTAGTGTATGAAAATCGTCTCGTTGGAACTGAAAAACTTTAGAAACTACTCTCACGCGCTCGTCGAATTCAAAGACGGGCTTAACGTGTTGTACGGAAAAAACGCCAGCGGAAAGACGAATATGCTCGAAAGCGTGTATCTTTGCTCGATATTTCACTCTCCGCGCACCACGAAAGACAAAGAAATGATTCTTATGGGCGAAAGCAAAGCGCAGGTGAAAATCGTGCTTGAAAGCAAATTCCGTCGACATACGATAAATCTTCAAATAGACGAACAAGGCAAGAAAAAAGTCGCGGTGGACAATATCCCCGTCAATCGTGCAGGCGAACTTTTGGGCGTTCTCGGCGTTGTGTTTTTCTCCCCCGACGAGATGAAACTCGTCAAGGAATCTCCCGGCGAGCGCAGAAGATTTTTGGACGTGGGACTTTCTCAACAACAAAAGAGTTATTTCCTTGCTCTTCAACGCTACAACAAAACGTTGAAACAAAAAAACAACCTTCTAAAAGAATACAAATTCAATCCAAACATCGACGATATGCTTGACGTGTGGGACGCAGGGCTTGCAAAAGAAGG
>CALGEU010000014.1 GCA_937881285.1 uncultured Clostridia bacterium
GCGCTGTATTTCGGAGCGTACGACGAGAAGACGGGGGCGTGCGGCTCGAAAGTCAATCTGTTTGAAAAAGGACTTTTCAATCACGACGTCGAAGTGAGCGGCGGATATATGAAAGAAGAATGTTCTGCCTTGTTGTCGGATTTTTTCAAAACAAAGAGAAAAAATCGAAAGAGCGATAAATAAGCCGAAAGGGAAAGCGGATAAGAAAATAAAAAGAGTTTCAATCCGATAAATCGAAAACGTTATTCAAATCCGAAAATAAAACGAGACAAAAAGAAAACGACCGCAAAGCGCGGTCGCATTCTTTTTATATCGGGGAGAAGAAACTTTTTTGCGTGCATTGAATGTCAATGCACGGCGTCGGGGATTGTGATTGCAGAATCGTTGAGAGATTTCAGTCGGTTATTTCTTTTGAGTTTTCATATGCGGAAGTTTTTTCTTCGTTCAAAGAATCGTTTTCCGCTTCTTTTTCTTCGCTTTCTTCAAAAGACGGGTCGAAGATTTCCACGAAACCGACGTCGTTTATCACGTTGTCTATTGCGTCTTTCGGAACGCCGAGTATGCACGCAAGCACACTCGATACGATTGATACGATGCCGACGATGACTATTGCGATGATTTCTTTGAGTTTTTTCTTGTCCATGACGTTCTCCCTGAAAGTTATTGCACCTGCATAGCCTTATCACCCGAACGCAACGGCAATATATCACGCGTTTTTCAAAATATCCAAATTATTATGTCACGGTTTTTGCGTGGCAAACTTTCAAAGAAAACGAATATAGTATGGTATGGAAAAGTATAATATCGTTTTTATAGAAACAGAATGGGCAAGGGCGGAGATTCTGGGCAGGCGAGCGGAAGATTTCGTGCTTCGCGAGTTTTCGTCTTTCGGAGCGAGCGTTGCGAGAATGGTGAAAAAAAGTGCGTACAAAGAAGAGTGCGCGCTCTTGCCCGATTGCGTCAACGTGGTGCTCGAACTCGATATGCCGCTTGTGAAACTTAAAGACGTCACGTCTCTTGCGGACAAAATGAAAAGGGACAAAATAAATTGCGTGCGACTGGGGAGCAAGGACGCATTAAGCAAAATCTGTATCGGAAAGGATACGAGCGGCGGAGTTTTTTCATCGTCGCAGGCTTTTTTTAAGATTGATGATGCAAAATCGTACAATCTGGTGTATAATCGGCTTAAAGACGAAATACTTGACGAAATGCTTTCGCGCGGAGTGAAAATTCTCGACAAAGCCACGACGTTTATCGACGATACCGCCGTCATAGAAAGCGGAGCGACGATTCTGCCGTTCACGAGAATAGAAGGCGAGAGCGCGATAAGCGCAAAATCCGTCGTCGGAGCGTCGTATATAAAGGACAGCGTAATTGACGGAGCAAACGTCGAATGGTCGCATATAGTATGTTCGCACGTGCACGCGCGCGCGACGGTCGGTCCGTATGCAAGACTCAGAAGAGCGGAAATAGGCGAAGATTGCAGAGTCGGAGATTTCGTGGAAGTGAAAGCGTCCGCGCTTGAAAAGGGTGTGAAAGCGGCGCATTTGAGTTATATCGGAGACGCGCAGGTCGGGGAGAGAACCAACGTGGGGTGCGGAACGGTGTTCTGCAATTACGACGGCAAAAACAAGCATAAGACCACCGTCGGTTGCGATTGTTTTCTCGGTGCGAATACGAATCTCGTTGCACCGCTCGTCGTGGGAGACAAGGCGTTTATTGCGGCAGGCACGACTGTAACGAGAGACGTTGACGAGAAGACTTTCACGATAGGACGCGTGAAGCAGGATACGGTGAAAAGCGACAGATAAGAAATCGCCGAATAACCGAAGACGCTGAAAAGACACAACTCAAACTAATATTCTCATAAAAAACGAAAAGAAAACGCAAGGCGAAAGCCTTGAAAGGATAAGCGTATGATGCTCGTCGTGGGATTGGGCAATCCCGGAATGAAGTACAAAAACACCTATCACAACGTCGGCTTTATGGTCGTTGACGAACTATGCAAGAGACTGAAAGTCAAAGCCGACGTTAAAGAATGCGACGCACTCACCTGCAAAGCAAATTACATGGGCGTCGATTTTGTCGTTGCAAAGCCGCAAACCTATATGAATTTGTCGGGTGAAGCGGTGAAAAAACTCGTGCGCAAATACGGCGTTGACGAGCAAAACGAACTCATCGTTTGCTATGACGATATAGATTTGCCGATAGGAAAATTGCGCATAAGAGAAGAAGGAAGCGCAGGCACGCACAACGGTATGCGCAACATCGTTGCAGAACTTTGTACGCAGAATTTCAAGCGCGTGAGAGTCGGCACAAAAACGGAGCAACTCGCACAACACGAAGTTCAACTTATCGATTTCGTGCTTTCAAAGGTCGATTTTGAGAATAAACAAGTTTTGCAAGGTGCGATAGACACCGCCGTAGAAGCAGTTTTGGATATGGTGGAAGGCGTTGACATTCAGCGCGTTCAGGAAAAAGCAAACAGGAAAAACAAGTGACGACGCCAAAGATTTTACAACTTCAGAATCTCGGAGAAAAACTCTCGTCGCTAAACGGAATGGGAGCAAAAAGACTGATCGACGAAAAATTGTCGGCAGTTTCCGTATTGCGCGTTTGCGAAGGCGCAAAGGTGCATATCATATCCCAGATTCCTACGAAAAAACTCGTAGTATGCTCGGATAGTCTCGGCGCGAAAAGTCTGTTCAGAAAACTGCAAGGGTGGGGAATAAAAGCGGATTATCTGCCCTACCGCGACGACGTGTTGATTGCAAGAAAGAGTTTTTCTTCTCAAAACGTCAGAGAAAGAGTTTGCACGCTAAGCGATATGGCGTGCGGAGATTTCGACGTTGTCGTGACGAGTGCGGACAGTCTGTTGCAACTCTTCCCGAAAAAAGAATTGGTGAAAGAGTTTTCCGTCACCGTGGCAAAGGAAGACCTTGTTTCTCCGCAGACACTTGCCGACAGACTTGCGCTTGCAGGATACAAACGCCAGACAATGATTGCCGACGCAGGCGATTTTGCAGTGCGCGGCGACATCGTTGACGTATACTCGACAAACGGCACGGCGTACAGAATAAATTTCTTCGACGAACTCGTAGAAGACATAAAAGTCATCGACGTTGAAACCATGCTTTCTTCAAACGACGTGGAAAGCGTGCGTTTTGCTCCTGCAAGCGACGTTATATTGTCTGAAAAAGATTATGACGAAGCAAGAGAAAAACTTGAATTTTATCGTGACGTAAAATATGCTGCCGAAGCAAAGGAAAGGCTTTCCGTCGGAGCGTGCGACCCGTCGCTCGTGTGGGCGTTGCCGTTTATGCAAGGCGCGACGGCACCGATATTCGATTATCTCGACAAAACGGACGTGATAGTTTTCGACGAGCCGAAAGTCGTGTGCGACAAGTTGCAAATCCTTATCAAAGAATTTGACGGAAGAATAAAGAACCTTCTCGAAGGCGGCGAAATTCTTGCGTGTCACAAAGACGTGTATATCACGCTTTCGGAAATCAGAAGACGTCTTATGTTCGTGCGAAAATTGAGTTTTTGCGCGCTGTCTCTAAACAATCAACTTTTCGAGCCGAAGTATTTAATCGAACCGAAGACAAAACCCGTAACGAAGTATTATCTCGACCCGCAGACCATAGTGCAGGATTTGCGCACGTTCGTGCTCAACGGCACGAAAACGCTTCTTGCGTGCGGCAGCAAAGAAAGAGCAAAGAGCGTCATAGAGAGTTTGCGCGAAAACGACGTTTTTGCAACGTACAGCGAAGACGGCAACGACGACGGCACGATACTCGCAACGCCGATGAACGTCGAAACGGGCTTTATATATCCCGCGCAAAAGGTGTGTCTCGTCGGCGTGTCCGAATGTATCGGCAAACACCGCTCCGAAGACGGACTTTCGCGCTCCAAAGAACAAGCGCTCGCACCCGTTGCAGGCGATTACGTCGTGCACAGAATTCACGGTGTCGGACTTTGCGAAGGCACGACGATTCTCAAAACCGGCGATTTTGAAAAAGAATATATAGTTCTCAAATACAAAGACGGCGACACGCTTTACGTTGCCACCGACCAGATGAACAATCTTCAAAAGTTCATCGGCGAAGAAAGCCCCGCACTGAACAAACTCGGCGGAAAAGAATTTGAAAGAGAAAAAGAAAAAGTGCGCAAATCCGTGCGCAAACTTGCCGTAAATCTCGTCGAACTCTACGCCAAGCGCGAAAAACAACGCGGTTTCAAGTACAGCCCCGACACCGTGTGGCAAAAAGAGTTCGAAGACAATTTCGAATACGAAGAAACGCCCGACCAACTCAAAGCCATAGCCGACATCAAGCAGGATATGGAGACGGGGCGTATTATGGACAGACTTCTCGTCGGGGACGTCGGATTCGGCAAGACGGAAGTTGCGTTTAGGGCAATGTTCAAGACGGTGCTCGATTCAAAACAAGCTGTTTTGCTTGCACCGACCACTATACTTGCCCGTCAGCATTACGAAAACCTTATAAAGAGACTCGAACCGTTCGGCATAAAATGCGGACTGCTCACGAGACTGCAATCCACAAAAGAAACGCAGGATTTGCTCGACGGTCTCAAAAAGGGCACGGTGCATATGGTGATTGCAACGCACAAAGTGCTTGCAAAAGCGGTCGAATTTCACGATTTGGGTTTGCTTGTGCTTGACGAAGAGCAACGTTTCGGCGTTGACCACAAGGAAAAACTCAAAGAAAAATATCCGCTTGTCAACGTGCTTACGCTTTCCGCAACGCCCATACCGCGCACTCTCAATATGTCGCTCACGGGCGTAAGGGACATATCTATGCTTGAAACCGCGCCGCACGGCAGATTGCCTGTGCAAACGTACGTCGTGGGATACTCCGACGCACTTTGCGTTGACGCAATCACGAGAGAACTCGCTCGCGGCGGACAAACGCTCATACTTCTCAACAACGTCGAAGCACTCGACCCGTACGCAAGCAAACTTCGCTCTCTTTGTCCCGACGCGCGCATAATCACCGCACACGGACAGATGCTTCCGGGGCAACTGGAAGAGAGAATGAGTGCGTTCTACGACAAAGAATTCGATGTGCTCGTTGCGACCACGATTATTGAAAACGGCATAGACTTGCCCGACGCAAACACGCTTATCGTCATCG
>CALGEU010000015.1 GCA_937881285.1 uncultured Clostridia bacterium
AACAAAACGATATGAAAAAACGGACGATTTCGTCCGTTTTTTATTGCTATGAATTTTATTGTTTGTTTATTGAATCGAAACGCAACGTTTCGTTGTCACGTACGTTTTAGGCGTTTTCGCCGTCCTTGTTCTTTTTGCCTATTCCGACCACGTTGTCGACGGGAAGCGTAAATGCGATTCCGTGTGCGGGCGTATGCGTGCCCACCGCCTTATAAAGAGCGTGAAGAACGTCTTGTTTGATATCGTCGCTGACGAGAATCATAATCATTTCCTTTTCGGGCTGAATCTGAATCTGAAACGCCTTTTCTGCTTCGAGATTTGCCGTTCCGCGCGCAGAAAGTACCGTTCCGCCCTTAACTCCTGCGTCACGAGCGGCGTCCATTGCCGCGTCGGCAAAACCGTTGTTTACTATGCAAATAACCACTTGATGTTCAAATTCGCTCATTGTTTGTTCTCCCTGATGGTTTTATTGTTGCTCAAAAATCCGTACGTCGCAACGCCTATTACACTTGAAAACGGCACTGTAAAGGCAATACCCTTGCCCCTTTTTATCGTCGCGAATTTCTTGTCGAGCATAGCGAGTGCTTCTTGCACTCTCTCTTGTTTTATCACGCTGAATATCACGGTTTTGGACTGGTCGGAAAAGTCGCTTATCGACCACATATCCGCATTTGCCGTGCCGTGTGCGCGTGACGTGAACTGGAAATTGACTTCGTATGACGAAAGCAAATCGGTATAGAATTCCGCTTTCGGCGAAGGCACTATGGTGACGAGCAATTCGAGTTTGTTTGAATTGACTTTGGACGCCGTCGGATTTTTTGCCGCCGCGATTTTCTCTTTGGTTTCGTGGACGCGCGCTTCGGCTTTTTTTGCCGTCTTTTTGACGGCTTTGACGATTTTGTCTGCCATAACTACCCCCTTTTACATAAATTCGATGACTTGTTCGTCGTCGGCGTCAAGAATACGTTTCATGACAACTTTTTCTTTCACTCTCGATGCGGTGACTGCTCTAAAACCGAGAAGTTGAATCGTGATGAGCGGCGTCATTGCGACCATAGCCACGATGCCGAACGCAAGATTCATTATTTCAGACTCCGCCGCAAGCACACTGCACGCGCCTATCGCAAGCGGAAGAATGAAACTCGAAGTCAACGGACCGCTGGCAACTCCGCCCGAGTC
>CALGEU010000016.1 GCA_937881285.1 uncultured Clostridia bacterium
GGGAATACTGGCGGTAAACATCAAAGCCCGCAAAAACCGAATGTAAGAATAAAAAAAGTTCGGTTTGAAAATTCAAACCGAACGTTTTTTATTGTTTGCGTGAAACTTATTTGTCTTCTTCCACTTCACCGCTCACAGCTTTGTCGCAAGCGTCTTTGTCTTGGCATTCGTCACAGTTGCTGTCGCAAACGGGTGCTTCGACGGTTTCTTCCGCTGCAGGTGCTTCTTCAACCGCAGGTTCTTCCGCTTTTGCTTCTTCAACGGGTGCAGCGACTTTTTCAAGGACGTATCCGACTGCTTTCTTGTCGATGACGATAAGAGTGGGGTTCGCATCCGTGCCGACGTTGATGATGAGAGTGTTGTCGGAGTTCACTTGCGTAATCTTGCCGACCATGCCGCCGACCGTCATAAGTTTCGTGCCGACGCAAAGGCTGTTCATCATATTTTGTTGTTCTTTCTGACGTTTCTTTTGGGGAATAATCGTCAAAACGATCATGAGAACGAGCACAACGCCGATAACGACGTACATAACCCAACTCGGAATTTTGGATTGAGTGGTTGTGCCTGTACCTGCGCCGCTTTCTGCCAATATTTGAAGAATGTTGAACATAATATCTCCTTGTTTCGCTATATTGCGATTTTAGATTTATCTTGTTAAATCATACACGATGTCTTGAAGTTTTGCAACACATTTTAAGGTTTTTGTCCGATTATTAAAGGGTTTTAATATAATAATCGGTGGCAAAAGGGCAAAACTTTTCCATCTCCGCGCGATTTTTGTCTATATCGGATTTTGTCAGCCGATATATTGAGCCATAAATTCTTTGCGGAATTCGTCGTAGCGGTCTTCCATAATCGCTTGTCTAATGTCTGCCGCAAGTCTTTCAAGGAAGCGGATATTGTGGATTGACAAAAGACGTCCGCCCATAATTTCGTCGCTCTTGATAAGGTGCCGGATATACGCTCTCGTGTAGTTTTTGCAGGCATAACAGTCGCAATCGGGGTCGATTGGCGTAAAATCTTCCGCATACGGAGCGTTGCGAATGGTCATAAAACCTTCCTTGACCATTGCCGTGCCGTTGCGCGCAATACGCGTGGGCAACACGCAGTCAAACATATCTATGCCGCGAGCCACGCCTTCGACGATATAATCCGCCGTGCCGACGCCCATGAGATAGTGCGGTTGGTCTTTTGGCAAATAGGGATAAAGCACGTCAAGCATTTCGTACATCTTCTCTGCCGTTTCGCCAACGCTCAGACCGCCTATCGCAACGCCGCATTTTGCATACGGAACGGTGCGTTGCGCACTCTCTTTTCTCAAATCGGCGTACATGTTGCCTTGAATTATCGGAAACAGGGTTTGATGCGGTTTGAGTTCGACTTTCGAGCATCTATCCAACCATTTTAACGTGCGTTCCATAGCGTCGCGAGCCTTGTCGTGAGTAATATCGGGCGGCGTGCATTCGTCAAAAGCCATAACGATGTCGCTGCCGAGTGCTTTCTGCACTTCCATAGACTTTTCGGGCGAGAAAAAGTGCTTGCTTCCGTCGATGAAGCTGTTGAATTCCGCACCGTCGTCCGTTATTTTTCTGAGCGAAGAAAGCGAGAACACCTGAAATCCGCCGCTGTCCGTCAGGATTGCGCCGTCCCAGTTCATAAACTTGTGAAGTCCGCCCGCTTTTTCGATGAGTTCGTGACCCGGGCGCAGATACAAGTGATAGGTGTTTGAAAGCAAAATCTGCGCTCCCGTGCCGTGCACTTCTTCGGGGGAAAGTCCCTTAACCGTCGCTTTCGTTCCGACGGGCATAAAACACGGGGTGTCTATAACGCCGTGCTCGGTGTAGAGTTTTCCCACTCTCGCACCGGTCTTTTTGTCTTCGTGAATAACTTCAAATCTCATTTTTGTTCCTAATCTATTTTGTTTTGTTGTTGATTACTCAAAAAAGCAAGCGTCTCCGAAAGAGAAAAATCTATATCTCTCTTTCACCGCTTCGTTGTATATTTCAAGCGTTTTTTCTCTTCCGACAAGCGCGGATACCAACATTATCAGCGTGCTTTCGGGCAAGTGGAAGTTGGTGATGAGTGCTTTGACGCACTTGAACTTGTAGCCGGGATATATGAATATGCTCGTGTCGCCTTTCTGCGCACGGACGTATCCGTTCTCGTCCGCAACCGTTTCCAACGTACGCACGCTTGTCGTGCCGACGCAAATCACTCTGCGCCCTTCCCTTGTCGCTTTGTTTATCTTTTCGGCGTTTTCTTCGTCGATTTCGTAATATTCGGTGTGCATCTCGTGGTCGAGAATATTCTCTTCCTTTACGGGACGGAACGTTCCGAGACCTATATGCAAAAGCACCGTTGCAAACTCAACGCCCATATCTTTGAGTTTCTGAATGAGTTCGGGCGTGAAATGCAATCCCGCCGTCGGAGCGGCGGCAGAACCTTCGATTTTGCTGTACACCGTCTGATAGCGTTCTTTATCAGCAAGTTTTTCCTTGATGTACGGCGGAAGCGGCATATTTCCCACTCTGTCGAGAATGTCTTCGAATACGCCGTCGAATTTGAACTCAATCGTTCTTGCGCCGTAGTCGCCTATCTCGGTGACAACCGCAGAAAGTTCGTCGCAGAAATGAATGACAGAACCGAGACGCGCCTTGCGCGCAGGCTTCATTATGGTCTCCCAGTGCGTGTAGTCTTTGCGTTTCAAAAGCAAGACTTCGAGTACGCTTTCGTGATTTTCGATATGGCCGAAAATGCGCGCGGGAATAACTCTCGTGTTGTTGACAACGAGCAAATCGCCCTTTTTCAAAAAGGACGGCAAGTCGTAAAAATGCTTGTGTTGCACCGTATCGGTGGCACGATCGTAGACGAGAAGTCTCGAATGGTCGCGCGGATCGATAGGCGTTTGAGCAATCAACTCTTCGGGCAAATCGTAATAGAAATCGTGCGTCGTCAGAGTGATTGCGTTTTTGTCGTTTTCTTGCATAATCAGTGTTTTATCCGTTGATTTTCACCGCATAAACGGTGCTTTGTGTTTCGTTTCGTTTTCTTTATTCTTGTGTGTACGCTCGTCCGAGATGGTCGTAGGCGTTCTTCGTGCAAACTCTTCCGCGCGGTGTGCGAGAAATAAATCCGAGTTGAATAAGGAAAGGTTCGACGACGTCTTCGATTGTTGACGCTTCTTCGCCTGTTGCAGCCGCGAGAGTATCGAGCCCTACGGGTCCGCCGCCGAATTTGTCTATTATCGCTTCTATGACCGTGCGGTCGGTGACGTCGAGTCCCAGTTCGTCAACGTCCATAAGAGTAAGTGCCTTTTGCGTTATCGCGAGATTTATGCCGTCAAGTTTTTCATATTCGGCAAAGTCTCTCACACGTCTGAGCAGTCTGTTGGCAATACGCGGAGTTCCGCGCGAGCGTTTTGCAAGTTCGAGAGCCGCCTGCTCGTCGATGCCTATGCCGAGTATCTTTGCAGAACGTGCGATTATCCGTTTCAACTGTTCGTCGGTGTACATTTCAAGTCTCAACGACATTCCAAAACGGTCGCGCAACGGGCTTGACAACATGCCCGCTCTCGTGGTTGCGCCTATAAGCGTAAAGTGTTTGAGCGGTATGCGAATGCTTCTTGCCATAGGTCCGGTGCCGTTGACAAGGTCGAGCGAAAAGTCTTCCATTGCAGGATACAGCACTTCTTCGATATTGCGATTGAGTCTGTGAATTTCGTCAATAAAAAGCACGTCGCCTTTTTCAAGGTTAGTAAGAAGCGAAGCAAGGTCTGCCGCCTTTTCGATTGCAGGGCCGCTCGTCACTCTGATTTGCGCGCCGAGTTCGCTTGCAATTACGTGTGCAAGCGTGGTTTTACCCAAACCGGGCGGGCCGTAAAGCAACACGTGGTCGAGCGCGTCGTTTCTTGCCTTTGCGGCGGATATGAAGACTTCAAGATTCTTCTTTATCTTCTCCTGCCCGACGTATTCGTCCATACTGTGCGGACGAAGACTGTTTTCTTGCTCGTCGTCTTCGATTGTGAGCGAACTCACCACCCTGTTTGCGACGTCAAAGTCCTGATTTTCTTTTGTGAATTGAGATTTGATCATATATCACCTTTTGGTGTTGATTTTTTGCCGAACGTTTGTTAGATGAGTTGCATAGCAAATGACGATATTTGGATGAAGAGCAAGGAAAGTGAGATTGGACGTTCGGCCTAACGTACTATGCGTACGTGACCGAATTGACAAGCTCGCTTGACGCAGCTATTCGCCAAATATCGTCATTTGCTCAGATTTTGCAGGCATCTGCGAATAATCTCTTCGGTGCCGTGACATACTTTGCTTGCTTCCGTTGCCATACGCACGGCGTCCGTCTTGGACAAGCCGAGACTTTCGAGTGCGAACACGGCGTCGGCAATGTCGTCGCCCGTGGTTGCGTCCT
>CALGEU010000017.1 GCA_937881285.1 uncultured Clostridia bacterium
GAAAAGGCTCTTGCTCAAGGCGAATTCTCTTTGACTATGACGGAAGTCGTCAAGGGCGGTCTCCGCGGCAGACTCGGTCAATACACAATCTTCGTGCCCGCAAGCCAAATCAGAATGGGTTACGTCAGCAATCTCGAAGATTACAAAGGCAAAACTCTCCGCTTGACTCTTATGCCCCCGAAGGAAAAAGAAGCAACAACCGTTGAAGGTGAAGAAGCGACCCAAAACGAAGATAAACCCCAAAAGAAATCAAGATATCTCTTTGCGTCTCAACGCATCATTCTCGAAAGAGAAAAGAAAGAAAAAGAAGATTTGTTCTGGAACAACATCCACGTTCACGACATCGTCACCGGCAAAGTGAAGAGATTCACGCAATTCGGCGCATTCGTAAACGTTCGCGGATTTGATTGCCTTGCGCACATCTCCGAACTCTCCTGGAACAAGATCACCGATCCCAGCACCGTTCTCACCATCGGCGAAAGTTATGACTTCGTAGTTCTCAAGATGGACAGAGAAACCGGCAAAATCTCTCTCGGTTACAAACAACTCCAAAAGAAACCTTATGAAGTTGCTGCAGAGAAGTTCCCCGTCGGCACGGTCATCAAGGGCAAAGTCGAAAGAATCTTCCCGTACGGTGCATTCGTCTCCATCGACGACGGCGTTGACGGACTCGTTCACGTGTCTCAAATTTCTCACAACTGGATTAAGGACGCAAACGAAGCATTGACCGTCGGTCAAGAAGTCGAAGCGAAGATCATCGGTTTCGATGACAACCGCATCACTCTTTCCATCAAGGAATTGCTTCCTGCACCCGAAGAAACTCAAGCAACCGAAGCAAACGAAGAAGCAACCGATGAAGAAAAGGCTGCAAAGAGATCTTCCAGAGTTAAGAAGTTTGAACAAAAAGTCGCAGACGGCGAAAACAAACGCGAACGTCGCGGTGCGAAGAAGGAAACTTCCAACGAACCCAAAGAATGGGTCTCCGGTTCTTCCAGCGCAACTCTCGGTGATTTGTTCAAGAATCTCAATCTCAATCTTGCAGACGAAGCGGAAGCAGAAGCAGCACCCGCAAAGAAAACAACTCGCAAGAAGAAAGTTGAAGAACCTGCTGAATAATCCTTACTTTATAAAAGAAAAAGACCATCGAGCAATCGATGGTCTTTTTATGTCTAAAAATTGACGTGAAAGAGTATTGTTGAGCTATACTATGTTAAGTGAAATAAAAAGCATTGTTGAATATTTTGCGTTCTATCTGCTACGTATTATTGATTATTCATTTCTTTAGCCTAATAAATATAAATAAGTCTAATCTGATAAGATAATAAACAACCGCCTATTTGGGCGGTTGTTTTGCATATAGTTATATAAATTATAGATATTGTTAGCTTATAGTGTCGTCTGCAACGTTGTTTTCTGTATGGTCGTTGAAATATTCGTCTTTGTCGTATTTTTTTGAGAATTCTTTGTTGACGATTACTTTTGCGATTTCGTATATTGCGCATACTGTTGCGATTGCAAACACAGTCCAGTTTACCCAAGTTTGTGAAAAGATAAACTCCACGCATGTCAGAATGAGTTTTATCATTGTCAAAGTGAAAATTGCAATATTGATGCCGCGTTTGTCAAGGAACAAATTGACGAGCCACAAAATGATTATTGCAATTGTTAATATTCCGATGAATATCGGCGCAATATTGCCATATCCGTAGGGCATATCGCTGAAATAAGAATAATACTCAGTTCTCGACGCAAAAATAGTTGAATTTTCGTCAATCGGCCATTTGAATTCCATTTCAATGCCGTTTGGCAAGCACTCCAACACCAAAAGTATGATTTCAAGAATTCCGACGGGGATAAGGAACAAGAGATGTTTTTTGTTGAATTTTTTCATATTCGTTTCTCCTTTTTTATCGCACACGTAGCGGTAATTTTTTTTATAAAACTTTAATGTTTGATTTTAGATATGGATTTTTTTTTCGCTATCTAAAGCACTTAATTCAAATTCCGTCGGGAATCTGCGGTATACTTGCCGGTATCGTTTTTTGAAGTTCCTTGATTGCGGTTCTGGCAAGATAATCGCAACGGTTGTTAAGTTCGTTGTCGGCGTGTCCTTTGACTTTCACGTAGGAAACTTCGTGAATTTGCATAAGGGAGAGAAGTTCTTTCCACAAATCGACGTTTTTCACTTCGTCCTTGCTTGACGTGCGCCAACCTTTCATAATCCAGCCGTTTATCCAACCTTTGAGAAACGGTTCGACGGAATACGCGCTGTCGCTGTACACTGTGACGATGCACGGCTCTTTGAGCATTTTCAGCCCTTGTATAATGGCAGTGAGTTCCATGCGGTTGTTCGTTGTGGACAATTCCGCGCCGCTTTCTTCTTTTTTATGTCCTTTGTAGAGCATAACAACGCCCCAGCCGCCGATACCGGGATTGCCCGAGCATGCTCCGTCAGTGTAGATGTCAACTTTCTTTTTCATAGTTTAATTGTACACAATTCTGTCGAGTTTGGCAAGATTAAAAGAGCGGTGAATTGATATTTGCAATTATAATTCATTTTTCATTGATATTTGAGCGCAAATTATTGACTATTTGCCGCAATATTGCTATAATAATCAAGCATTAAAAATGCATAGGGGAGTGGCTCAATGGTAGAGCAACGGTCTCCAAAACCGTCGGTTGCGTGTTCGAGTCGCGTCTCCCCTGCCAAGAAGAAGTCCTTTT
>CALGEU010000018.1 GCA_937881285.1 uncultured Clostridia bacterium
TTGACGGCTTGACCCTTTGCGCTTTGTACTCGTACCAAATATCAAGCCACGCTCCTAAACTCTTTTTCATATCAACCCTTCGTTAACGACTCTTTCGTCGAAATACCCGATTGAAACGAGCTTTTCGCGGACTATATCCGCTTCTCGCTTCAATCTTTGAATTGCATTGTGCTTCAATGATTGCGCGCCATTTAGCTTCAATCCGAGCTTTTCGCCAACTTCTCGCGCAGTCATATCGGTGTAGTAGAAATACTCGAACGCTTCGCGCTCTCTTTCCGTGAGTAGGTCTTTACAACATTCGTAAATCTTGTCCGTATAGCTTTCGGGCGGACATACAACTTCGTCTATGTCGTAGTCTTCGTCTATCGCCACGTCGGCTAGCGTTCTCGGCTCGCCACCGTGTCCGCGTTGTCTTTCTATCGGCTCGTCCAAAATTGTAAGAATTTTTGTGCGCCCTAGACGTTCGTTATCAAACTCGTTTTTCGTTCCGAAAAATACGTATAAACAAACGTCCTTAATAGTTCGAGCGAACTTGTAATACGTGCCGAACTTCAAGCTCGGAAAGGCAAGATACACTTCTTGAACTGCATCTTGCCAAAAATCTTCGTGTTCACCACGATTGCGATACCAGCTTTGGCACACAAGCGTGATAAACCTTAGATTTTCAAAATAAAAGCGATTTATCATTTCACGATTGCCCGCTTTTATAGCTTTCTCTTGCTCTTCGTTCGGCAGAATTGGGGCGATGTACATTTTGTTTACTCTCCGTCTTCTTCGTCGGTGTCTTCGTCGTCTTGCAAGTAAACAAGGTCAAGGCGATAAACTACGTCGATGTCAAGCGCGTCGTAATTTATCACACACTTTTTGCGCATTTCTTCCAAAACAGTGTCTTTAAAACTCTCCAACACTGACTCGGACGGCTCTACGTCTATGCTGAATATGTCGCGCACTTTTTCCATAAGTTCGCCGTCTTCGGTATCGTTGAGATACAAGGTTGCCATAATGTCATAGCTTTTTTTCATTGCCGTTTTCACCTTTTTCACCTTATTTCAAAAAGCCTTTTTCTTCGAGAATGTAGTTGAGTAGTTTCTTGTCTTCTGGTCTTGCCATAAGCGAAAACTCTCTTCCGTCAATCACGAGAACAAACGATACGTACGGCACTATCGAGCCGTCTTTTGCTGTAAATGTTTTTTTGCTGATTTCGATTTCTTGCTTCACTTCGTGTTGCTCCTATAATTTTTTAGTAGCTATTTTAGCTACACTACGCATTATAATAGCTAATTTAGCTATCGTCAAGCTATTTTAGCGATTTTACGCTATTTTAGCGAGAATATGATAAAATCAAACACAAGGAGTAAAAAAATGAAAACTTATCTAGACCACCTAAACGAACTACGTGAAGAAAGAATCGAATTTATGAAAGACTTTTTTAGTAAACGACTAAAAGAGTTAAGAGAAGAGAGAAAATACTCACAAAAAACAGTTGCGAATAAGCTAGGTTGTGCAGTAAGTACATATGCAAACTGGGAACAAGGTCGAACCGAACCGAGCATATACGACATTTATAATATAATGTGGGTATATGAAATTGAACCCAACGAGCTTTTTTACATCGAAGGTGTATCAAAATACAAAATAAATAACTAATGCGAAAGTGCCGTTGCGCAAGCGAAAACGCGCGCAAGGGCAACGCGCTAAACCGCTTTGCGTTGTCCCTTGCCGGTTGCGTTT
>CALGEU010000019.1 GCA_937881285.1 uncultured Clostridia bacterium
GTAATGCGCAAGGCGTTGAACGCACCCCAACGCTTTTGTTTGTTCAATTCTGACTTTCGCTCTCGTCAGGTGTTTCGGTGACGGCGTATATGACGTTTTCACCGACGATTTCGATGTAGTTTGGCATATCTTCTTTGGTGTCTTCGGGAAGATAGATAAGCACTTGCTTTTCTACGTCGAAGTCTTTGAAGATGAAGAAGAACAACTTTTTGAGCGCAGTCTCTTCGATGACGGGCGGTGCGGATTCTGTTATCGTAACCGTGCCGTCTTTCGAGCGTGTGAAAGAAAGTTGATTTGAAAACTTTACATAGTAATCGTAATTCACAGAGCCGAGTTTGTCTGCGTCTGTGGTGTAGATGATGACGGCTTGTTTTTCGATGAAGTTTATCTCTATTCTGTTTATTCTGTCGGAAGTGCCAGTTTCGAGAATCGTATCTTTGTGCGTGCGGTGTTCCACGTTTGAATAATAGCCGTTGCTTTCCATAAACGTTTTGGTGTCGTCAACCCACTTATCTCTGTTTATGCAGCCCAAAGCCGCCGAGATAATCGTAAACAATGCGCCGAGCGCAAGCACGACGAGCGCGACGTTGGGGAGTGTGACGTAATCTTTGAACGTTTTTTTGCCGTCCACGACGGATTTGTCTTCTTTTTTCGGAGCGTCGGGGTATTCCCAACCCATTTTTTTGTTATAGAACTCGAAATATTTCTTATAAGCGACGATAAGTCCCAGTCCCGCGCCGATTGCGATAAGCCCCGCGCCCGCGAGAATAAGGAATATCATTGAACTTTTGAACGCAAAAAGCGACGCTATCGAATAGAAAATCAACAGCAAACCACCGCCGAACAGGGCAATCATCAGCGCAATCATCAGCACGAACGGCACGTTGATTGCGACTCTTTTCCAAAATCCGTTTTTTTGTGTGGCAATTCTTTTCATACGTTCATTATACTATCGCAAAATTTATAAGTCAATTATTTGCTTTTAGCATAAATCGCCGCTTGAACAAATATGTTTTGTCATAGGCGCGTGCGGCTTGATTATTTATCACAAAATTGCCGAAACTTCGACGATTGACGACAGAATAAGCAAAATTTTTCGCCCGCACTAAGAATATAATCGGGGGTGCAAGGTGTTTGTAACCGTAAAAAAAGCGACTTTAATCGGCGTTGTGTCGATTGCTCTTGTCGCAGTGATACTTTTGTCAAGCGTGGCAGTGACCGACAGTGCGTGTGTGTATTTCGGAAAATCCACGCGAAAAATTCCCGTCTATTCGGTATTAACCGAAGACAAAGTCATCGCGCTTACGTTCGACGCAGCGTGGGGCGCGGACAAAACGCAGGGGATTCTCGACATTATGGCGCAAAACGACGCAAAAGGCACGTTCTTTCTCGTGGGATTTTGGATTGACAAATTCGAGAAAGAAACCAAAGCGATTGCAGACGCAGGATTTGACATCGGCAATCATTCGCGCAATCACCTGAATATGCCGAAACTCAGCGAAGACGAGATAAAGAACGAAATCGAATACGTCAACGACAGAGTGAAAGAGCTGACGGGCAAAACTCCCGTATACTTCCGCGCTCCGTTCGGAGATTACGACAATAAACTTATGACGTCGCTCGAATCTTTGAATATGGTTGGCGTGCAGTGGTCAATCGACTCGCTCGACTGGAAAGGACTCAGTGCAAAACAAATATACGAAAGGGTAGTGCCAAAGGCAAAAAGCGGAG
>CALGEU010000020.1 GCA_937881285.1 uncultured Clostridia bacterium
CTTTTGCGACGTTGAGCGTCGTGTGGCTTGCAACGGAAGTTTTGGCTTCGTATCCGTCGCAAGACGCAATCGTATATACGTCGTAGACGTAACTGCCGGCGGCGGGGGCGGATACGGTTATCGTTTTGCCTTCGCCGACTTTTTTATCTAATAGATACCATTCGTAAGTATAATTTATGCCGTTCACGCCCGTGTGAGTGAGTGAGAGTTGCGGATTTTCACCGTATATCGCGCTGTTTTGCAATGCAATAGTCGGGGCGTTGGGGACTGCGAGTTGCCACACCGCGGTGTAGGTCGTGCTCGTTTTGAAAGTCGCGCCTTCCGTGAGTGCGTCGCCGTTTTTGTCAACCCATTTGTCAAAGACGAAACCGTTTTTGCTTGGTTTGTCCACCGACGGAATTTCGTTGCCGTACGAACCCGTACGACTTGCCCATTCTTCGCCGTCGACGACGAATTTCACGGTTGCCGAAGCCGTGCCGACGTTTGCGTATACGAACACGTCGCCTTTCACGTTGTCGAAAGATTGCGCCCAGTTTTCAAACACTTCGCCGTCTTCGAGATACGCGTTTATTTCTTCTTGCGTGGGGGCGGTTGCCGCAGCGCCGTATTCAACGACCTGGGTTTTTACGAGTTCGTCGTTTACGTAGAAATACACGGTGAACGTCTTGATTTTCCACTGTCCGTAAAGAGTCGTGCCGAGTTTGATTCTGCTCGGGTCAAGCGGTTCGTTTCCGTCTTTGTCCATCGTCCAGCCGATGAAGTCGTATCCTTCGCGCGCGGGCGGAAGATAGGTTATATTGCTCGGAGAGACAAGTTTGCTCTCGATGCCGCTTCCGTCCTGTGCGTCAAAGTTGACGGACACAGTGCCGAGTTGCTCTTGTCCGCCCGTTTCGTTGCACGCAAGAAGCGACGCGGTGCAGAGCGCAAGCAGTGCCACCACGCACACCAGTGCGAACAGTTTTCTTTTGTTTGATGCTTTCTTTTCCATTGTTCTATCCCCTATGGAACGTCCCTAACGTTAATGCCATATTTGACATAATCGACACTTTATCGTGCCGAAACTATCAACTTAAGTTGTGATTGCTCTAAATCTTGTAGTTGCTCGACGCGTCAAACATCACGAAGCGGAAGTCTTCGTAACCTGCCGCGAGCGGAAGATATCTGCCTTGTGCCGAGAGCGTGTCGTCGCTTGACGAAGCAAGCGCGCCTATATTGACGTTGTAGGTGCTCATCTTCTCGAAGGTGTATCCGCTCATGTCGAGCAGCGAGTAGTTCTTGCCGCCGCCGTAGAAGGCTATGCCGCCGTGCACGTACTCGGTGTCGTTTTTGGTTGCTATTATGT
>CALGEU010000021.1 GCA_937881285.1 uncultured Clostridia bacterium
GTGGTGATTGATATTATAGTATCGGGCGCGCGCAATGTCAATTATTTGCATTTATATAATATACAAATCGTTTGCCGACACATAGACGCAATCAGCATAAAAAAAAGAGCGATTGCTCGCTCTTTTTTGACTTTATTCGGCGTTTCAACCAAACACATTTATGCCATGCAAAACAATTCGCCCGTTATTTCTCGTGCTTGTCGGATTGTCATATTTTGCATATATTCGGAATCCGAAAGTGTTTTGATCTATCTTAAATACAAATCTTGTCGGAGTATCGAGTTCAAACGAAACCGTTGTAGAGTCCCGTAAAAAGTCAAAAACGGTAACCCAAGATTCTTCATTCGCATCGTAAATCTGCAATTTTAATTGTCCTTGACTTTTTGTGTATCTGTCTTTTATTCTCCACCAACTCATATCGAGATGTATCTCTTTTATAAGAATGGGAACCACCCCTTCCAAAAACGCCTCTCCTGCACCGACCTTGTTTGGCGAAAGCACGATATATCTTCCGTCAATCTTTGTGCTTTCTGCGTCGGAATAGTGCTTTACATATGCCGCTCGCTGATATGAAATTCTTGTTCCGATTCCATTTTCATCTAAAAACATTTTGTTTATTTCATCGTTGTTGTAACTTTCACCTATTTGCATATACGATTGATCGAGATTTACGTTTTTGTATTTAAATTCAAATCTGATCAATCCCATGGTCGGACGACTCAACAATTCGCTATCCATATAAACAGTTGCAGTCGAATTCCAATTAAAATTTAGTTTAATAAATGTTTTCGTTACAGTGTTTCCGTTTGCGTCTACACCTTGCCAATCTTCATATCCGATAATATTGACATAATGCGTGCTAAAATCGCCGAATTCCGCACCCGTCCACATGACAAACACAACACCGTTGTCAATGTATTGTTTGATTTCGTCTATGCGTCCTTGTTTATTCTTCGGGTTTGAAACGAGATCTCCCGTAACGTTAATCAAATAGTCGTTCGAGTCTCTGTGCAGGTTATACTTGTTTAGCACCGCATTTGCCCCGGAAACGAAACTGGACGGCATAATCGACGTACCTGCATCTCCCCAACCTGTGCTTTTGGTCTCCGTAAGCACATTGTATGATCGATTCGTTCGATTTAAAATAAATTTGTTATACTGGTTTGTCGCATTGTTTGAAGTGAACTTGTTAAGCGAATTATAATGCAATGTCTCCGCCAAATAATTCAGACATTCTATCATTGCTATCGCTCCACACCCGATACTCTCTTTCGTACTCGGCCAATCTTCTATACCGTTTTTTGCATCCTGAATGTAATCCATGTCTTCATAAGTATTAGTCGGATTAGTTCCGTACTTGCTTGCCAAATCTTTTTCAACCGTTGGAGTCGTATTCCATTGACATGAAGGATCTATTTCATTTAAACGCTCCACAATACTAGCTCTCGATTCCAATTTTTTTTCGGACAGTTCATATTCTTTACTCATCGGTCTGATATTATTTTTTGAATAGTATCTTTCTAGCTCTTTTTCTTGCGACTTCGATATATAGTTCTGATAACTTTCAATCTCGGATTCATAAACTTGATTATTTAAAATCCCGGAATCGAATCCGATAACCGAAAAACAACTGATCAAACAAAAAACTACGATCAATAAAAAAACGCTGTTATAACTATACTTTTTCATAAGTTCTTCCCCCTTTAATCATGTAATAAATAAATCAAAGCATTTTCTCCATTATATGGGCCATAGCACCATCCCATGAAAACATAATAAGACTCTCTCCACGGCAATCCAAATACCACTCTGTCTTCGCTATCAATGCCAAGTTCTTCGTTTTTGAAAATAAGCGTCATTCTGTGCTCGCAAAAAGTCGAACCGTCAAAAATGAAATCGTAATAATGACCTTGTTCTTCTTCAAAAAACTTAATAAACAGTTTAACACTGTACTTTTTCCAGTTTTTGCTGTTTCTGACGACGTTCACGTTTTTTGCCGCTCTGTATTCCTTGTTGCTTATCATCTTAAAATCCATGGAAATACGCTCGATTTTGTATCCGTGCCAGTCAAACTCTTCGTCACCAGTAGCGACAAATTCGTGCACGCCTTCTTTGTATTCCATATGATCTCTTTTATTGTTGCAAGCAAAAAGCATGCATGAGAACACCAAAAGCATTAAAACAACTGAAATAATTAAAATTTTCTTTTTCATAAACTTCCCCCTTTAGTTAAGATGCAATTCAATTAGTGCGCTATTTATCTTTGCCGAACCACAAGACCATCCCATGAACACATAGTACTCGCTCCACGACAATCCAAATACCACCAATTCTTCACTGTCAATGCCAAGTTCTTCATTTTTGAAAATAACCGTCATCGTATGCTGACAAAAAGTCGAACCGTCAAAAAT
>CALGEU010000022.1 GCA_937881285.1 uncultured Clostridia bacterium
AGTTGTTGCCGACGTCGAAATGTGCCGTCACTTCGTACTCTCCTACGTCTGTCTGCTCGTTGCCGTCATAACTTACGACAACACCGCTCGGCAATTCGGTCTCGATATACACGCCGTGCGGTTCACCGTCCCACGTCACGGTTTTATCGGGAAATACGATTTCGCCCAATTTTGCCTTGTTTATCGTGAGCGTTGCGCTCAATATCTTATCGTTATAACCGTCCGATTTCACGGTCGCAGTGACGACATATATGCCTGCATCCGTATATTCGGTTGCAACGTCGTATTCTACCGTGGCAAAATTCGGCAAATTTTTCACTTCGAGAGAATGAGAAAGTCCGTCGTACGTAGTCTCGTACGATTCAAAACTCAAATCGGCAAAATCAAGCAATTTCTGCCATTTTGCGTATAAATAAATGCTGTCGGACAAATTGACTTTTTCAAAATCGACGCTTGCGGGATTTTCACAATCTTTATCGGCACACCAACACAAAAATTTGTAGCCGTCAAACGTCGGCGACGGCACTTCGTCCCCGCGACGCCACACAACGTTGTCTTCTCCGTTGTTCAAAACGAAAGTAATCGTAAAATCGGACGGCTGAAAAAGATTTTTAACGTCATCGGCGTCACACGCAACCAAGACGACGCATAAACATAAAACGATAATTGCAACAATACACAGACTGCACTGCTTCGACCCAATTTTTCTCATAAAAAAGTTCCCTTTCCCTAAGTTCGATATTCCAAATATCAAGCGAAAAATCGCAATCAAAAGCGAACAAATTTCGCCGTCAATGTGGATATTTATACAATTTGTAATAAATTTTAATACTCGAACTGTATAATCGCAAGGTTTTTCGACAATATTTTTCAAAATTTTTATAATTTTTTCGAATTTTTCACTTTATGAAACATTTCGTTTAATATTTATACGTCCCCTTTTGTACAAACATTAAAATTCAGAATTTGGAATAGCTTGCGTTTTTTCTTAACACTGGCTCCATTTATCAAAAAACACGGACTATGCTGTCCGTGTTTTTAGTCTGTGTGTGATTACCCATATTGACACAATTTGCGTACACCCTTAAAAAGTGCGTACAATAAACTCACCGATAAATTAGAATTTATCTGCCTTTTTAACTCTTCTGCGTCTTTTCCATGATAAGCTGATGATTCTTGAAGTCCAAAACAGAACGCTGCGGCGATAGAATCTGATAACCGATCACACCCTCAACAGGCACTTTCTTTTGAATTGCGCTTATATCAGAAATCACAGCGGTAATGTTTTCATATTTATTATCGCCCACACGAACAACAGGGACAGTAACAATGTTTGACGTTTGGGAAGCTTGTATAAGTTGCGTGTCATTCTGAAAACTTTTCCCCAACAAGCAGGTATTTGCGCCCGTGTCCAAAACAAAGTCGCACGTCCTATTTGCCACTTCAACCTCGATAACAGGGAGGTTTACATATCGCATAGGGATCATCAATTGACTTTCAAAGTCATACTCAGGGTCAAGAATAATTTCAGTAGTATTATAGTCAAGCAGAACGGTATAATCTCTGATCACATCGATTCCAAGTGTTCCAAGAAACTTTACATCCGGCATTTCAGCTTTTAATGCGTTTTCCACATACATCAAATCCATAATTAGGACAGGCATCTTTGAACATTCAACATCCGAAAAACGCAGAGTGTTCAAAATCCCTTCAGCTGCTGAAGCTTTCTTTACGCCTTCTGAATACTTCGCAATGTCAGTGCACTCTCCTTGTATTTCCTGAAAATGCGCTTTGTTTACAGCTGTCTGCATCGCTCCAGTGTCAAAGGCAAAAAATCCTTCTTTTTCATTGGCTATTACAGGAATAAGCATTATTCCAGCAACGAGTTTGAATGGTATCTTAAACATTTATATTGCCTCCTGTGATTCTTATCAACTTTCGATTTGTCTACATATTATTATACCACAAATCTTACCATTTTTCAATCTCGATCAAGCAATAAACTTTGAAACGTGTGTTCGTGTATTTTCAATTGAATTCCTAGCTAATTTTAACAAAATCCATTAATCTAGAGGATAATTTTTATACACGATGATTGACAACCCGTCAACTGCGGAATAATGTCGAAACTAAAATTAGATTTTCTCGAAAAATATCAATCGTTCCGTAGCAACACCTATCGTCCCGTTGATAAGGCTTTCGTTCCGTAGCAATATGTAAAAAGAAAAAGAGCCTCTTAAAAATGCCGTTTGACACTTCAAAAAGACTCTATAGTTTGCTGGCGGAAAGGATAAATGTTCCTATTTGCAAAGAAAAAAGGCTTGATAACATTTGTATCAAACCTATGCTTTTCTTATGGTCGGAGTGGCGAGACTTGAACTCGCGGCCTTACGGTCCCGAACCGTACGCGC
>CALGEU010000023.1 GCA_937881285.1 uncultured Clostridia bacterium
TTCACCGCACAACCGCCCGGGAGCACGATTTGACTTGCCACGTCGTTGCCGCCGTCGGTGTCAAAACTGACGGTGAAATACTCGCCCGCCGCCGAACTGCCGGTAAAGGTGAGTTTTGCCTGTCCCATCGGGCGTTCGCAAAGAAGATCTGCGTATTTGACGAGAGTTGCGCTGTAACACGCTTTGCCTGCGACCTGATGAAGCACCGTTCCGCCTTCGCCTTCAAGCCAACGCCAGTCGCAAAGTTGATGAAGTTTGAAGTCCGCGCTGTTGAGAAGATACATATCGTCGTCGCCGACAAATCTGTCCGCAACGAAAGGAATTCCCGAATAGGAAAGCGCCTTATATCCGCCGTCGAGAGTGAGATAGTCGATATTCGTACGATTTTTGCAAAGCGCATCGACGTATTGCTTTCTCATCTTATAGGAAGTGACGATAAAGTCTATCGTGCCGCCCGATGTCTCTTCCACGACGTCGATTGCGTCCTGAATCGCACTCACGCTGACGGCAGTATTGACGGTTTTGGTGTATGGCTTAAGGAAGGAATAATCGCTTCTTTTGAGACCGTAGATATATTCGCTGTCGCCGAAAATCGCTTCGAGTCCCGTGATTTCATTGTTCTTCGAACCTTGAACGTAAATCTTGTAGCCCGCGCCGTATTGAGAACTTGCGGTTGCGCTCAAAGTGACGACTTTGTTTGCGCGGTCGATAGACGTGATTCTCGCGCCCGAGAAAGTCGTGTCCTTGACTCCGGCGGAAGAATACATATCAATCGTCATACCTTCGATGATACCCTTGATTGAATCCACGGTGATTTGATTTTTGTTGCTCGTGCTGGCCGCGACGGTGGTTGCGATAAGCCCCGAACCGTCGCCGTAAAGCATACGACCGAAGTTGAATTTGCTTGCTTTGAGCAATCCTTCCATTTCAGCGTTGAGAAGGTTTACGAATGCGCCTGCGCTGTTTTGAGACGCACGGATAGCCTTGTCCGAAAGCTCGATTTTTCCGAAAAGGTTTTTGAGTGTGAGTGTAAATTGCGCATAGTTGTTGCCACCGCTTTGGGGAAGATTGTCGTTTTCTTCACCGCTTCCGACGCCGCCGTTTATGCCGTACGGCGCAAGTTTTTTCACTTCTTTGCCCCATACGTCGCTTGACGTCTGAGCAATCTTCGCAAAGAGCGGATTTACGCCGACGTTGAGTTGGTCGGCAAGCACGCCGAGATAAAAAGTCTTAAGGGCTTTATCCGCGTTTGAAATTGTAACCATAATGTTTTCTCCTTTTATTCGTTGTTTTTAAGGAACATAATCCCTGCTTCTTCCACGGTTTTCGGCTTTCTTGCAAGAGACACGCACGCAAGACCGTCGTCAGCCAAAGTTTTTGGCGGCTGTCCTGCGCGAAGAGTGCGAAGATATTCTTCTATCACCGCACTTTTGACTTTGTCGCTCGAAAGCACGTAGTCGTTCAAAAATTGTCCGTCCTGCATAAGTTGCTCGGGTGTTCTGAATTTGTCCAGCAAAACTTTGGTGAGCGCAACGCTGAAGCAATCTTTGTCGTTTTTAAGAGACGGCTCTTCCATGATTTTGCTTGCGATTTCACGGGCAAACGGTTTTGCGGTCGGGGTCTTTTCAAAGAACTTGTCCGCCGCTTCTTTCCATTTTTCTTCGTTCAACTCGCAATTTTCGCTCGCTCCGCTCTCCAACTCTTTGAGTCTTTGAGACTTGCGAGTGAACTCTTTTTCCAGTTCGCCGTAAGCACGCAACAGTTCTTGCGGGTTTTTGAACTTGCCGAGATTTTGTTCTTTTTGTTCTTCTTTTTCTTTCTTTTCACGACCGCTTTCGCTTGCGTTGCGTTCGTTATCGGAAATCGCGTTTATCTGCGCATTATGCACTTTATCTATGTCTTTTTGAGTTGTAAACTCTTCGTTTTGCAATTCTCCGCTCATTATCGCATTTGCGATTTCTTCGGATATTGCCGCCGCGGCGGCGTTTTCGACGCCGTCCTTTATTGCCTTTTCAACGTCTTTTTCGTTCATACGCTCTCCTTATCCGCACTCTCGTCGAATTGCCTTTGCATATTTTCAACGCCCTTTGCAAGACTTGCAAGTTCGGTGTGTTTTGCAATATGGTTTGCCACTCTGTCTCGCACCGATTTGTCGTTGACGCACTTTGTGGAAACGCACATTCTCACGTGTTCCGCAATATGCAAAGCGTGGTCGTCGTACACGTCGACGGGGACGTCTTTCTTTTCGAGTTCCATATTTTCTTTGAGTGCTTTCTTTCTGTGGATTTCGTCGTTGCTTCTGCCGTCTTCCCAGTTGCCGAAGCCGAGAATTTCAAACAGTCTCGCTTTCGTGCTTGCATTGAGTTTTCCGTTTTCGTCGGCAAAAAGCCCGAGTTTGAGCAAGTCGTACACCATTGCTCGGCGTGCCGAAAGCGTGTCTTCTATGTCGCTTATTGTGTCGAAAACTATATCTTCGCTGTCGATATTGCCGGCGCAGAAAGACGCGATTTCCACTTCTCCGTTGTCTCCCGTGATACGTTTCACTCTCGGCACTTTTGCAAACTGGCGATATAATCTCAGCACCTGCTTGCTTATGCGTTTTATGCTTTCTCTAAGGCTATCCGCCGTGAGCGCGATACGCGTGTCGTCCTGTTCGAGAAGAAGAGATATTGCCGTTCCCGACGCAACGTTTGCAGGGACTTGAGAATACGTCGTCACTTCGCTCACGCCGCTTATCATCACAAATTCGTTGAGCAACTTTTCTTCTTCTCTTGAAAACTCGCTCGGCACTTGAGTTGGAGAAAGCATAATCGGCGGAGTGCTGCCCTGTCTGTACACGACCACTTTTCCCGGCGGAAGTCCTTCTTCTTCGAGATCGTCGGTGTCAACAGAGCCGTCTTCGACCGCCATAACGCCCACTGCCATTCTGTTCATAAACTCGTGCTTTCTGTTCTTGACGGTGTTGTAAGCACGCTGAACGGGAATTATGCGTTCAACAACGCTCGTGCCGAAAAAGTTGGTGAGATTGTCTATGCACACCTGCTTTGAAAACGGGTATCCGCGCGTGCCGTCTTCTCCGTTGAGATAAGGCATATCGCCTTGATAAAGAAGAGTGTCGCCTGCAACGATAATCAATCTTCCGTTCGGATACTCGTGAGTCGGCGCTTCGTATTTTTCGATGACGGTCACGCTGTCTTCTCTCTTTTCGCTGACGATTTTGGGCACCGACGCGGTGTATCCGAATCCGCCGCCCACTTGTGCGTTGTCAAACGAGAACACGTTCACTTCTCCGCCTTTCACGTCCTTGCCCCAAATTTTCTTGACTTCCTTTGTCGTGAGCACCTTTGCGTGCATAACGGACGATTGCTTGTCGATGTCGGTGATCGCGATGTCTTCGGGAAAAATCTCAAACGGCGGGCAAAGCGTAATCGTGACGTCCCCTTCCTTTATTTCTCCGCTCGCATCGAGTGCGTGACCTTTTTCCGCATCCCACGTCACTTTGAAAAACGCACAGCCCGTAATTTCGCTCCAAGAATTCGCAAGCGCAAGTTGCGACGAAAAATCGTTTTCTTTGCAAACCGCGTCTATAAGTTTTGTCGCAAGCGACGCGCTCGCCACGTCTTCGTCGTCGCTCGTTGCAGGGCGCACCTGCGCTTTTGCCTTAACCCTGCCGAGTTTTGCAAGTCGCGTTTCGAGTATAGGCGCGATGTGATTGTACACTTCCCTTTCTTGCCAGAAATACTCCTTTCCGCTCTCTTCGATGTCGCCCTTAGACGAAATCTGCGCAAACTGATTGCCCACGACAAAATTCATATTGAGTCGCCAGTTCAGTTCGACGGGACGTCTTGCTTCTTGTCGTTTTTTGAAATCGGCGGTTATTTCCGCAACGATTTTCTCTTCAATTTTGGACATTTGTCATCTCCTGATTTTATTTTGTTTTCTTGTTGTTTTTCCGCACTCCGTCTTTTCGTGCGTTTCCCGTTTCGTTTTCGGATTGTCCGTTAGCCGCGCGTGTGCCGACATTATTGCCCGAAAAATCGACGGACAAGTTTTCAAGTTTTTCCTGTTTTTCTTGTTCTTCCCTGTAAAGTTCGCACAAAAGTCGGTGTTTCTCCCTTTCGAGTTCTTCGTCGCTCATCTCGGATATTTCTCCGTCTTTGCAAATCTCCATATACGTTTTCAGCGCGGCGGCGTCCGGCGGACAATACTTTTCGGACACCTTTCGTTTAGTGAGCGCAATCTCTCCGCCGTCCGTCACCGAGTACTCTTCCTGCACTTCGCTGAAACTGTAACCCTTTGCTCTCTTTATGAGCGCGTTTATCAATTCTTCATCCATATCCTTTCCCTTCTTGCGTCTCTCATCATTCTTTCCTTGTCTATCTGAATCTGACTTTTCGGCGGTGGAAGCGGTTTTGTCGGGCGCGGTTGCGTCATGACGAAATACCTTAATTCGTCAAGAGCGTGGTCGTCCGTTTTTTTAGGTCTGTCGTTGTCTCCCCACCAGTAACTTTTCAGTTCTCGAATTAAATTCACACAGTTTTTGAAAATATAGATTTTGGGCGGTCTTTGCTCAAACAAAGACTTTATACGTTGAATTCCGCTATATAAATCCTTGTTTACGTTGGTGTTGACAAGTATGCCCTTTTCGCAAAACAACTCCGCGACGCTCTTCTGACTTGCAAGCGTGCGTTGATTTGCAGCGCTGTCTATAAGTGCCGTGAGCCGTCCTTTCGCGTCCCTTTTCCAACCTATCTCGTCGGCAATTTCAAAGATTTTCTTCACGTGATAATCAACGCTTTGCCCCGCTTTGAAATGCTCGGCAACAACGTATATGTTTCCGTCGAAATCTACTGCGTAAAAGTGGCAACTCGTCGGGTTTGTAAGTCCCGGGTCTATGGATATATTCGTTTGCCACTCTTTCGGCACGTCGAACGGGTCTATCACGTGCACGCTCTGGTCAAACTCGGGATAGACGAGACCTTCGCCGACGGTGAATTTTCCGTATCGGCGCGAGAGTTGGTCCTGTTCGCTCACCGACGAAGTCATCGCCTTTATCTCTTCTTTGTCGAGATACGGATTGTCGCTCCACTCCATATATTCGCACCACACCTGCGGGTCGTTCTTTTCGTTGAGTTCTATCTCGTCGTACACCCACGTCAACCCTTTCAGCGGCGTCATAGTTCCGAACACGTCTCCGCACTTGTCGAACACGCGCATACGGCACTCGTCGTATATGTCCTTTGGCGGTTCTTCGTCAAACCACACGAAATCCAGCGAAGTTCCCTGAAAGCGTTCCCGTCCCTGGTCGCAGGATTTGAAACCGATTTTGCTTATACCGCCAAAGACGTTTTTCACGAGAATGTAGTCTATGACGCCGTATTCCGCCGCGCCCTTTTTGCCTTCGCGCATGACGACGTCGGAAATGTATCTTTCGGGAAGATATTTGAGAATTTTTGCTTGCGCTACGTCGCGTTGCACCTGTTGAGTGAGACTCACCACCCAGCCGAATACGTCTTTTCTGTTTTCTCTGAAAGGATGAATTCCGCGCGCCATCCACACGCTTTCCACCGCTCCGCACTCCGTTTTTCCCGTGCGGTTTCCGCCGAAAACCCAACGATTGCGCTTTTTGCATTTGTGAAAAAGCATTTGCTTTTGATGCACTCTGTCTTTGTTGTAGCAAGAAAGAGCGTCGGCTCGCCTGTCATTTATTTCACGTTCGATTTTGAGAAGTCTGAGCAAAGTGGAATTGTCTTTCATACGCGAATAATAAGACCGCTATCCGCGAAAAACCAAAAATTTATGACACGCAAATCTTCCGTTTGGCAAAAAATTCCTTGAAAATGCATATAAAGACTTTTATTTTGGAAAGGATTATAGTATTATAAAGTTATGAAAAATTGTCATGCAAAAAACATATTTTCAATTCTCGGAACGATTGCAATCTGCGTATGTCTCGCAATCTGCGTGCTTGCGTGCGTGCTTTTGCCGTTGTCCGTAGCGCAAGCCGACTCGTCGATGAACGTCATCGTTGCGCCCGTGTCGAATCTCGAAGGAAACGCGACTGCCGGTGCTTCGTCGATTAAACTTGCCATCAACAGTTTTGAATTTTATATCCCCGAAAGTTATTATCTCACCAACCTGAGAAGCGCTTTCGGCACCTATTATTCCGTGACGTACTGCGGTTTCGATTTCTATTTTGAATCCGAAACGACTCCGCAAACCACAACCGTGACTTTTCAGGACGGCGTTTCTCCCTATCCCGACATCGTTCTCACGATAAAAGACGGAGCGACTCTTTCGTCAAGCGACGTCACAAGCGAGCATACGATAAGATTTTTGGGCTTCGCAACCGACGATTCGTCAAATATCTTCGTCGTTGCCACCAAGGACGGAAACAGCGTCTTCTCTTTTGAATCGAAAGATTCTTTCAATGAATTTACGGTGGCATATCACCCGATAGCACAAGCGGAAAGAGACAGAATTCTCGACAGCAAAAAGCCCGTCGAACCGAGCGGCGGAGATATAGTTCCCAACACGTCGCTTGCACTTCGCATAGTGCTCATAATAGGCATTTGCGTGCCTGCGGTCATCATTGCGGTGCTTCTTTTCAAGCCGTCCAAAAACGACCGTTCGCAAGGAAAGAGCGTCATGCGCCGCCACCGCGGAAAGAACGATTTCGACTACGACTCCACTCGCTCGTACAACCCCGACGGCTACGATGACCGTCCACGTTACGACGAGCAAGGCAGACCGATATACGACGGAAGAAACGGCTATGATAGAAATTATCGCGACGACCGAAACGATTACCCGAACCAAAACGGGTACCAGAGCGACAGAAACGACGATTACAGAAGATAAACGAAAATTTCATTGCCGAGCGTTTGAAAGCGTATCGGCAATTTTTTTGAGAGAAATTTCAAGGTGAAAAATGAAAAGAAAAATCATAAACATTGACAAAGCGAAATGCAACGGTTGCGGCGCGTGCGCAAAAGCGTGCCATGAAGGCGCAATCGGCATGATTGACGGAAAAGCGACGCTTCTTCGCGACGATTATTGCGACGGTTTCGGAGATTGCTTGCCCAAATGCCCGACGGGTGCGATAACTTTCATAGAAAAGGACACTCTCCCCTACGACGAACAAGCGGTGCTCGAAAACAAGAAAAAAACAAGCGCGCAAACTGCAAAAACGCACGTTTGCCCGGGTATGCTCGCGCGCACGATAAGACAAAACACCATGCAAAAAAACGATTCTACAACCGAGTTGCCGTCTATGCTTGCGCAATGGCCTTGCCAGATAAAACTTGCTCCTATATCTGCGCCGTATTTTCAAGACGCACATATTCTCATTGCGGCGGATTGCACGGCGTACGCATACGCAAATGTACACGCCGATTTTATGAAAGGCAAAATAACTCTCATAGGCTGTCCCAAACTCGACGCCGTCGATTATTCCGAAAAACTCTCTCAAATCTTTGAGAAAAACGACGTAAAAAGCGTGACGGTTCTTCGAATGGAAGTGCCCTGTTGCGGCGGACTTGAAAACGCAGTCAAGCGCGCGTTGCAAGCAAGCAAAAAACAAACTCCGCTTTCAGTAATCACGATTTCTGTCAACGGAAACGTGCTTGAAAGGAAATCGGTGCAATAAATCAAAAAAACACTTTCCCCGACGACAAACTACTCAATAACAAAACGATATGAAAAAACGGACGATTTCGTCCGTTTTTTATTGCTATGAATT
>CALGEU010000024.1 GCA_937881285.1 uncultured Clostridia bacterium
TCTTTGCCCTTGAATTTGCCTTTGAAATACAACGTGCGAGAATTCGTTTTGGTGTCAAACTTGACGTACGTGTTGCCGACGGTGTGTTCGAGAACGTTCGGCTCGTCGCCCTTTGGCGGAAGCATATACTTTTTGCCACCGAGAAACAGCCCAGTACATTCGAGTATCGTTCCCGTATGCAATTTTGAATTGTTCTGTCTGTGTTTAAGGTCGGTTATGGACGCTTGAGCATATCCGCCTATCGAAATGTTGGCAAAACTGATTTGCACCATCATTTCGCCGTTTGAAATCTGATAAAAATCCCATTCTTTTTTGCGGTTTGCAGGTCTTGCGTTTTCGCGTTCGTACTCGAACACGTTGTGCCTCGCCCAGCCCGGCGCAAGCAAAGTGCCGTCTTTTGCCAACAACTTGGTTGGCTCGGTATACTCCGTTTGTTTGCTGTTGACTTCACCGTCAATCCAACTCGGATAAGTTCTCTTCATTTTCCCACTCCTTATAACTTTGCGTTTACGTTTATCGTTACACAAACGATTATACGTTTATTATACAATATAAATGCGTGCGTTTCAATAGCGATTTTCATACAAACGTATGCGAACATATCTCATAAACTCACAAGCAAAAACGGCAAGAAAGAGTTTGGCATTATCAAAACGGTTTGCTATAATAAAAAATATGGAAGAATTTACGATAAAACCGATAGCGCATATCTCGACGCCGTTCAAAGAAAAATTCGGCATACCGCGTCAAAGCGGAAAAGTGAACGCGGTCGGGAGAATAGTTTTCACTCCCGAGTTCCGCAATCCTGACGCGATACGCGGAATAGACGGCTTTTCTCATTTATGGCTGATTTTCGATTTTTCGAAAGCGCATCGCGACGAATGGAGCGCAACCGTACGTCCGCCCCGTCTCGGCGGCAACGTGAAAATGGGCGTTTTTGCAACGCGCTCGCCGTTTCGCCCCAACTCGCTCGGTCTGAGTCTTGTCAGACTCGTGTCCGTCGAACATACTCAAAGCGACGGAGACGTGCTCGTCGTCGAAGGCGTCGATCTTCTTGACGGAACGCCGATTTACGATATAAAACCATATCTTGCAACCGACGTAAAAGCCGACGCAACGTTTGGATTTTCGGC
>CALGEU010000025.1 GCA_937881285.1 uncultured Clostridia bacterium
ACGCATATCAATTTGCTCGAAGACGACACCGACGAAGTGGCAAGACTTATCGGCGGAAACGATTATTCGCAATTTGCCGTGCCGCACGCAAAAGAAATGAAAGCGTGGGCAGACAGATACAAAAAGTCTCTTGTGAAATAAACGTATCGGAGAGATAAAAAATCCCTTGCAGATCAAAACTAAAACATTTAAAGCGGCATTCTATTCAATCGAATTGCCGCTTTTATATATAAAACGTTCATGTAAAAATCTTTTTTCGCTTGCAAAATTTTACAAGCGAAAAACAAATTCATAGCATTGAAAAAGGAAGGCTCTTGCGCCTTCCTTTTTCATGTGCGAGATAGTCTGTAAGCCGAGTTCTGTATTAAACGGTCATCTATCTAGAACGTACGTTTCCGCACGTTTCAAGCGAAGTGGGGAGTTTGCGGGCCGCTTTTCGTACTCCCGTTCTTGCATCGAGTGGGGTTTACATCGCGCATTGTCGCCAAATTGCGGGTGAGCTCTTACCTCGCCTTTCCATCCTTACCGCTTGCGCGGCGGTTTCTTTCTGTTGCACTGTCCTTGAAGTCGCCTTCACCGGGAGTTACCCGGCACCCTTGCCCTATGATGCTCGGACTTTCCTCAAATATTTCATGCGACCGTCTGGCTAACTCGCAAAGAAATTAAAGCACAAATTTCAAAATAAATCAATCAAAACGCCGTATTTGCTTTATTTTTCGGCGGATAGATTGAAAACTTGCCGTTTTGGCAACAATTCGAGCATGGTTTACGCAATAACTGCAATCGTTCTCGTCTTTTTCATAGTGCTATACGCGCTTACGCGCACGAAAGAGCGCGAACGATTTGCGATTTTTATATCCGACAATGATTTTAACGAAGAAGCAAAGAAATTTGTCAGAAGTATGCCGCTTCCAAAAGGCAGTGCAACGCAAAACGCCAAAAAGTATTTGCGCGGTATCTCGTTTTGCAGATTTTTGCTTAAACGGAAAAAGTATAAGGGAATTTTCGACGACTTTTTACAAGATGAAAACCCCGTGCAGATGCTGAAAAAAGTAGATTTTGAAAAATTGTGCGATTTGCCATCTGTTGAGAATAAAGCGCGCGCAACGCTGATTGCGTCTTTTTGTCTTTCGTCAGACAGATTTATTTTTGACGGAGACAGGGTGCAGGCAGCTGTTGAACGGCACAACGAGTTCAGAACGCTTACATTTCTTGAAATTATGTCAATGAAACAGGCGTTTTTGTACGTTTTGCTTGAAAAATTGTATTTTATATACGAAGATTTGCATACGATTGCAAAAGTTATGAAAATCGCAGGCAAATACGTCGGAGACGAAGGGCTGAGCGCAACGAATAAGAAGTTTGCAAAGTATTCGAAGTCAAAACTATTTTTGAGCCTTTGCGCGATAGAAGCAAATTATTCGGTTTCGTCAGGACTGAACGACGTCGTGTTTGTCATAGATAAATTGTATTCGACATACGCAAACGTGTTGGCATCTATAACCGACGTTCTCAATTACGATTTTTCAAAACTGTATTCGCCGCTTGAAATTCTCGATAAATTCCCGACCTTTTCAAATGCGAAAGAGAAGTGCAAGATAAATTTTTTATCTTTGCTTTCAAAACTCAGCGACAAGGAAAATCTCGATGAATTTATGTATGCCATACGTCTCGAAAAATACGTTGACACAGCAAGTTCGGGACACGCACGAGTGAAGAGAATGACGGTTCTAGGCAAGTTTATAGCGGCATTTTCGCAATCCGAAGACGCGTCGCTTTTGGGAGCGGCTTTACGTTCCGATTTGTTGATGAACCTATATTTCGGAGATAACAAAAAGTCAAAATCAATCGATAGTATTTCAAAAATCATTGATTTTGAGAATACTTTTGAGCCGATATATAAATTTTCACCGATGAATTTCGGCATTTCGACAGCGAACGGAGTTTTGCATTTATCTCCGCATCTGCCCGTCGGAGTGAACTCGGCGGACGTTACTTTTTGCGAAAACGGCGTCGATTACGACCTGCACATACGGCGCGGAACAAAGAAAGAAATTTTTCTCGGGGATACGAGAATCGAAGGCACGAGTTATATCCGTCTTCCCAAAAACTCTGCCGAATTTACGGTTATCGTCGAGTAAAGCAAGCAAAGTGGTTGCTTTTCGGCAAGTGATATCAGAACTTATGCCTAATGGTTTTCGCTTAAATAATTTTTGTGACAGTGCATTGCTACGCTGTTTTTTTTTATATTTGACAAACGATAAGATTGTCGTAACTTGCTTTGCGTTTCATTTTAGCATCTTTCTTCGGTGAATGTAGATAATTCCGTCGTTTTTATCGATTTTATGCCGAAACTCGTCTGTTTTTTTGTTTTGCGATTGACTTATTCGGTTTATGTTGTTATCATATTTTTTAGTATTTTATTCGTATGCGCGTATATGCGCATAGGCACAAATAGGAGTAATTTATGAAAGAGAAGATGGACAACATCAAAAACGCCGCTCTCGAGATGATTGAAAAGGCAACGACAAGCCATGAGCTTGTCGACGTCAGAGTCAAATATCTCGGAAAAAGCGGTGAAATCTCTCTTCTTATGAGAGATATGGCAAACGTCCCGAAAGAAGAACGCCCGAATATGGGCAAGATGGTCAACGAATTGAGAAACGCCGTTGAAAGCGTGCTCAACGAAAAGACCGCAAAAATCGAGCAAGAAGAGAAACTTGCTCGTCTCAAAGCGGAAGAAATCGACGTAACTTTGCCGTCCGGCGCAAAGGAACTGGGCACTCTTCATCCGCTCACGCTCATCACTCGCGAACTCATCGATATTTTCACGAGCATGGGATTTTCGGTTGCCGAAGGCCCTGAAATCGAAAGCGACCTTTACAATTTCCAACTTCTCAACGTCCCGAAAGACCACCCGGCACGCGATATGCAGGACACGTTCTACGTCAACGACAATATCGTTTTGCGCACGCAAACGTCGGCAGTGCAGGCGCGTATCATGCAAAAGCAACAACCGCCTATTCGCATAATTTCTCCTGGAAAAGTTTACAGAAGCGACGACGACGCGTCACACAGCCCGATTTTCAATCAGTTTGAAGGACTTGCAATCGACAAGCATATCACCATGGGCGACTTGCAAGGTTGCTTGCAGACTTTTGCTGAAAAACTCTTCTCAAAAGATACAAAAGTGCGTTTGCGCCCGTCGTATTTTCCGTTCACCGAGCCGTCCGTCGAAGTTGACGTGACCTGCTCCATGTGTCACGGCAAAGGTTGCAGAGTGTGCAAAGGCACGGGCTGGGTCGAAATTCTCGGCGCTGGCATCGTCAATCCCGCGGTTCTCGATATGTGCGGCATAGACAGCAGCGTATACAGCGGCTTTGCATTCGGCTTCGGTATCGACCGTATCGCAATGATAAAATACGGCATTCCGAACATCAAATTGCTCTACGAAAACGACGTACGTTTTCTTAAACAATTCAACTAAGGGGGATATGAAAAATGCTAGTTCCTATTTCATGGCTCAAAGATTACGTTGACGTGGAAGTATCTCCCGAAACGCTTTCTAAAAAACTCGTAGCAATCGGCTTCGAAGTCGAAGACATTATATATCAGAACAAACAAGCCACTTCCGTTGTTGTCGGCAAAATCGTGAACGTCGAAAAGCATCCGAATGCAGACCGTTTGCGCGTTACGCAAATCGACGTCGGCACGAAAACCATACAAGTCGTCACCAACGTTCCTGTCGTCGGCGGTGAAACCATTGCGGTTGCGCTTGACGGCGCAAATCTTGCAGACGGACACAAAATCGTCAAAGGCGAACTTCGCGGCGTTGTGTCGGAAGGTATGCTTTGCGGACTCGAAGAAGTCGGCGTGACAGAAGACGACGTGCAGGGACAGAAGATGGGGGACATTATCCGCTTTGAAGAAGGCACGACACTCGGTATGAACGCTCTTGACGCGCTCGGATTCAACGACGTGATTCTCGACGTGTCCGTCACGGCAAACAGACCCGATTGCAACAGCATTTACAAAATGGCAAAAGAAGTCGCAGTCGCGCTCAAAACTTCTTGCAGAGAACCCGAAATCGATTATAAGACCGTTGGCGGCAGTGTAAACGACATGGTGTCCGTTGATGTTAAAAACCAAACTCTTTGCCCGAGATACATGGCGGCAGGCGTGAAGAATATCAAGATTTTCCCGTCTTCGCAAAAGATTAAATCTAGATTGAGAGCGGTTGGCATCAGACCTATCAACAACATCGTTGATATCACCAACTACGTTCTCACCGAAATCGGACAACCCATGCACTCGTTTGACAAACGCGAACTCGAAGGCGGTCAAATCGTCGTTCGCAACGCAAACGAAGGCGAAACAATCGTCACTCTCGACGGAAAAGAAAACAAACTCAATCCGAGTATGCTCGTGATTTGCGACAGTGTACGTCCCGTTGCGGTTGCAGGCGTTATGGGCGGAGAAAACAGCGGCATCAAAGACGATACGACAGAAGTCGTGTTCGAATCCGCAAAATTTGCCCGCGACAACATCAGAAGAACGTCCCGTGCGCTCAACTTGCGTTCGGACAGTTCCGCAAGATACGAAAAGGGCATTGACTTCGCATCTCAGGAATACGGCTTGAAGCGTGCGCTCACTCTCGTTTATCAATCGGGAAGCGGCGACATCGTAGACGGCCTTATCGACGTCAAAGTCGATTATCAAAAGGTGAGAGAAATCAAGTTCACCACCAAAAAACTTCAGGAAATTCTCGGCTGCAAAGTGCCGAAGAATACGCTTATCACCATTCTCGAAAGACTGGGCATCGAAGTCGTCGAAGGCGATAAATGTCTCGTCGCAAAGGTGAAAGAAGACAGAGAAGACATCGTCGGCGTCAACGACATTGCGGAAGAATTTATAAGAGTTTACGGCTATTCGCACATCAAGCCCACACTCTTTGAATACGCAACGCTCACAAAGGGCGGCATAGGCGACAGAATGAAGTTTGCAAACGTCGTCAAAAATACTCTCTCGGCATGCGGACTTTCCGAAGGCGTCACTTATTCGTTCACGTCTCCGAAATTCGTGTCTCAACTCAAACTCGAAGAAAACGATTCGGCACGCAATGCAATCAAACTTGTGAATCCGCTCGGCGAAGCACTCAGCGTAATGCGCACGACGCTCACGCACAGCATGATAGAAACGCTTGCGTACAACATCACGCACTTCAACAAGGCGGCAAAACTCTTTGAAATAGCAAACGTTTATCTTCCAAAATCTCTTCCGCTCGAAGAACTCCCGACGGAAGAACAAAGACTTTGCATCGGTATGTACGGTGAAGGCGTTGACTTCTTCACGCTCAAAGGCGCACTTGAAAGAACGTTTGAAGCATTGCATCTCGACGTTAAATACGAACGCTCTGCTCGTCCGTTCTTGCATCCGGGCAGAAGCGCGGAAGTGATTGTAAACGGCAATTCCGTCGGATTCCTTGGCGAAATTCATCCCGACGTTGCCGACAATTACGGCGTTGACGTACGCTTGTACGTCGCAGAAATATCGCTCGACGCGATATTCAGCGACAAATTGCTCGACAAGAAGAAATACGTTGCGTTCTCCAAATTCCCGAACATTGAACGCGACCTTGCAGTCGTCGTAAACGAAGACGTACTTGCAGGCGATATGATAGGAGCGGTGAAAGACGCAAAAATCAAACATCTTTGCGACGCAAAAGTGTTTGACACCTACAAGAGCGAACAAATCGGAAAAGGCAAGAAGAGCGTTGCAATGAGCTTCTCGTTCGCGTCTCTCGAACGTACGCTCACCGACGACGAAATCGCAACGGAAATGGCTCGCATACTCAACGTGCTTAAACGCAAAGTCGGAGCAAAAATAAGATAACGGCAACTTTTGCAAGTGGAATGCAATGAAAAGCGCATATTCCGCTTTTGCAAACGGTCGTACAATTTTATCGCTAAATTCTACTAAACAGTGAATAATTGCGATAAAAATAATAATATATCATTTGATATAAAACAACAAACATACAAAATCTTACCGTTGCAAAAAGCAATAAAAACTCGTCACAACGATATGATTAAACGAAGTATTATGTTCGATCAAAAAAGTCTGAATACACTCGAATATCCGAAAATTCTCGAACGACTTTCGCAATTCGCTCAATCTCAAGGCGGAAAAGCAAAGGCGAAATCTCTCGTGCCGTTTGAAACCATATCTCAAGCAAAAGACGCACTTGACGAAACGGCAGAAGCGGACAGAGTTCTTTTCGAGTATTCCGTATCGCCGTCGTTTGCGGTCGACGATTTGTCGGAAATTCTCGTAAAAGCACAGAAAGGTTCGGTGTTATCGATACCCGAAATTATGAAAGTCGGCAGGTCTTTGCGCTGTGCAAAACGCCTTAAAAAGACTATTCTTGCAGTGAAAGATTGTCCGATTCTTCTCGATATGGCGTCGAGACTCTACGAAAACGAGCCTTTGGAAGACAAAATCTTCGCTTCTTTCCTTAGTGAAACGGAAGTTGCCGACAACGCCACGAACGAACTCAGACAGATAAGAATTCGTATTCGCAAATTAAACGACAACGTGAGAAGCAAATTGCAACTTTTCATCACGTCGCCGCAGTATTCAAAGTATTTGCAGGACAGCATCATTACGATGCGCGGAGACAGATACGTAATTCCTGTTAAAAGCGATTGCAAAGGCACAATTCCCGGACTCGTGCACGACCAATCCGCATCAGGCTCTACGCTTTTCGTAGAACCGATGCAAATCGTCGAACTCAACAACGAACTGAAAGTCGAACTTGTCAACGAGCAGATGGAAATCGAGCGAATATTGCGCAATTTTTCCGAAATCATCAGGGGAAGCGCGGACAATATAACCTGGTCGTACGAAATCATCGTCGATATGGATATGATTTTTGCAAAAGGTCAACTCGCACGCGAATATAAGGCTGTTAGACCTACGTTGAACGATGAAGGCATGATTCATATCCGCGCCGGCAGACATCCGCTTATCGACCAGCATAAAGTCGTTCCCGTTTCGCTGTCACTTGAAAAAGACGAAAAACTGTTTTTGATAACAGGTCCGAACACAGGCGGAAAAACGGTCACGCTTAAACTCGTCGGTTTGTTCACGCTTATGGCAATGAGCGGACTTTATATTCCGGCAAAACAGGCTGATTTGTCAATATTCGACGGCGTATACAGCGATATAGGAGACGAGCAAAGCATAGAGCAGAGTTTGTCAACGTTCTCGTCTCATATCCGCAACACAATATCCATTCTTGACGTAATCACGGACAAATCTCTCGTTCTTTTCGACGAACTCGGCGCAGGCACAGACCCCGGTGAAGGCGCGGCACTTGCCGTAAGCATTGCAGAATACCTTATAAAAGTCGGTTGCAAGTCGTTCGTCACGTCACACTTCAACGATTTGAAAGAGTTCGCGCTTGTAACAAAGGGCGTCGTTGCCGCTTCAATGGAGTTTAACGCCGAAACGTTCTGTCCGACGTACAAACTCGTTATGGGTGCAATCGGCTCGTCAAATGCTTTGGCGATTGCAAAGAAACTCGGCTTATCCGATGAAATCATCGACAACGCAAAGAGCAAAATCTCTATTGAAAAGCGACAGTTCGACAGCGTTCTGACCGCTGCGGAGCAAACGCGTATGAAAGCGGCAGAACTCGTGAGCGAAGCGTCCATAGACAGAGAAAATGCGGCAAAAGCCTTGAAAGACGCCGAAACCGAGAAAAAACGTATTGCCGAAAAACGCGAAAAACTTGACGAGAGTATCCGCAAAGAAACCAAACGTCTCATCGAAAACAGCGTTGAAGAAGCAAACGACGTTCTCGAACAGATAAAAGAAATTCTGTCAAAACCGCAAATCGAAGATAAAGATTTGTTCGACGCGAGAAAACTCAAGAAAAAACTTGAAAATCTTCAGGCTGAATACGAGCAGGAAGCAGTCGTCGAAGACGTGAGAGACGATTCGCCGCTTCACATCGGAGACAACGTTTTTGTCAAATCCTTGCAAAAGAAAGGCAAACTGGTTGCGATAAATCAGCGCGGTGAAGCGCAGGTTTCGTTCGGAAAAATCACGACAAAAGTCAAAATAGACGACTATTACAAGGTGAAATGATGGTTGCGCAGTACTCATGTTCGGTTGACGTCGAAGTGCCGAAAAACAAAAAGATTATGCAATGGGCAGGGATATTTGCCATTCTGTTTTCGCTCGGTTTTATTATGCTCAGCGTGTTTTACAGTTGGTATTTTATGATTGCTTTTGCATTTTTCTTTGCAGGTGGAGTCGTAAATCTTCATTTCTACAACGACGTAAAAAAGGAATACTTGTACGAATTGTCCGAAACTCGGCTAACTATCGTAGGAAAAGACGTTGTCAATCGTCAAAAACGCCTTGCAAGCATATTGCTAAAAGACGTGACGGAGTTTAGAATTCTGACAGACACGAGAGACAGACTTGACGGGATGTATTGCCAAAACGCATACGACGCAGGCGTTTATTCGCTGACTTTCAACTCCGAAGGGACGAAAAAAACGGTTGCGTTTATGCCCGACGACTATATGATTGCGCTTTTAAACGAACATCTGAGTTTTCAAAAGAAATAACAAACCAAAACAAAAGGCGTTTGAAATTTCTTTTTGATACAGATTGCAAAAAAAGAAAACGAAACAAAAAAAACGCTCGATAAATCAGCGAAACAAAGAATATGAACAAACTTATATATCTTGACAATGCCGCGACGACGAGAATATAT
>CALGEU010000026.1 GCA_937881285.1 uncultured Clostridia bacterium
AATGTTCACTTATGTCGGGTTTGTGGTTTTAGATACAAATTTTGCGGCGGTGATGCATTATTCAAGTTTTGATTTTTCGCTCTTGTATTGCGTCGAAAAGTTTGATACAATATACGATATGGAACAAGGTGAGAAAATTATTGTAGACATTTACGATTTCGACAAGACGGCGATTCCATACGACAGCGCGCTTCATTATTGGTACTGGAGCATGCTCCATTGCCCGTGGACGCTTGTGCTTTTGCCGTTTCAATTGTTTTGGGGTTTCTTGATGGTGACCAAGATTTTACCCGTGCCGAAATTCAAAAAAATCGCATTCAATTTCGTCAAACTCGTCAACACGGAGAAAACGGTGAAGAAGTACTGGGACAAGCACGAAAAAGACATTTATGACTTTTTCAAGCCCGAAAATCGAGACCCGTCAAGAAAAACCGTGCTTATCAGCGCAAGCCCCGATTTCCTTATCGAAGAAATCGCGTGGCGTATGAAAATCGACTATTGTATTGCAAGTCCGCACAGCAAAGACAACGGACACTTGCTTGGAAAAGTCTGTCGCAAAGAAGAGAAAGTGCGCAGATTGAACGAGATTCTGCCAAACGTCGAAGTGGAAAACGTGTTCAGCGACAGCCTTGACCACGACAGATACATATTCGCTCTCGGCAAGCATTGCTACCTTGCAAAAAAAGGCACACTCACCGAAATCGACTTCGACAAAGAAATCGCCGCTTTCGACGCAAAAAAGAAAAAATAAAAATTTGAAACCGTATAAGAAAAGCCTGCAAATCGCAGGCTTTTGTTTTTTTGTATGCACAATGTTTTGACAAGTCGTATTTATATCGATTTGCGCGGTTTTCAATCGAGTTCTCTTTTGTATTCGTCGTTCGGGAGTTTTTTGACGGAAAGTCTTGCTGCGAGAAGTTTGAAGAACTCTGCGATTTCGACGAACGGATCGCGTCCGCCGAATGCGCGACATTTGTTTTCTGGAAGGTCGATTTCCACGGCAAACGTCATGATGAGAAGCATAATAAAGAACGTCGGGCCGAAGAAGTTCGTGTCTATCATTCCGTAAGCGTCAAACAAAACCGTTCCGCAAAGAAGCATGATAGCGGCAGGATTTTTGCGGCTTGCAAGGAAAGTGTGATAGCGGAAGAAATAGAAGAATGCAAAGCCGATGACGCCTGTTATGCCCATCGTGGCAAGGATTTGCAGAGCGGTTGAGTGATACCAGTACGGCGTGTAGTTGTTGT
>CALGEU010000027.1 GCA_937881285.1 uncultured Clostridia bacterium
GGGTCGAAATACGCATTGCGTTTGAGCCTGCCCTGTCCGTGAAAAGTGTACGCTTTCGCGCCTATCGTGTTTGCGACTGTCAGGACTTTGCGATACATATTTTCCGCGTCGTTATAAGTGCGCGGCGCAAGATTGAAAAGTTGCGGCTCGAACTCGGTGTTGAGCGCGTGAACGGAATATACGTCAAGGTCGCCTTTGCGTTCTTTGAGAAGGTCTCCGAACTCTTTTTCGTACTCGCAAAAAGTGGTGAGAAAAACTTCGCAAGTTTCTCCCCCACAACGTTGAATGACCGAGAACGCATTCTCGGTCAATTCTTTCAAAAAAAACGTGGCGGTTGATATTCCGACTTTCATTTATTCTTCGTCGTCGGGCGTGTCGACAACTCCGCCCTTCTTATCCTTTTCCCAAATGTCTTTTTGTTTTCTCACCTGTCCCAAAAGTCTCGGTATGACTTCGTCGATATTGTCGAAGGGAGACTCGCTTTGCGCGCTTGCGCGATAGGTGATGCCCTTTGCGGTGACGACCATGTCCGTCGTGTAATCGCCGTTTTCGTAGGTTACGGTGAATTTGACTTCCGCGTCGTCGTCAAAACGTCTGTCGAGTTTTGCGCATTTCTTTTCGGTGATCGCTTTGAGTGAATCACTTGGATTGTAGTTCTTGCCAAAAATTTCGATTCTCATAAACTATCTCCTTTGTTTCTTTATTAACTGTATTATAACAAGTTTTATCTAAATATTCAATAGCAAACGAGCATTTTTTCGCACATTAAAATTCTATTTTCGACAAAATTTTCGGAATTTATCGTTCCGTGCGTTTAGATATTGATTTTCCGAGATAAAAATAAAATCGACTTTTTGCCGATTTTAACATTTCTGTCAAAATTTCTTTGCAAAAAGCCGATTGTTTCTTCAAATTTCAGACGATTTCATACGCTCACCGCTAAAAGCAGTTCGGAAAAACGAAACTTCCGCCCACGTCAGCGCAAACAGAAACGGATTGCGATTTTTATCGTCGCTCGCTTTCGTTACGCTTTTTCGAACGTGAGTTTTTCTCCATCAAAACCTATCTTCACTTTGTCGGACGAGCCAATTTCTCCGCGTATGATTTTTTCGCTCAGGACGTCTTCTACAAGGCGTTGTATCGTTCTTCTCAACGGTCTTGCGCCGTATTCGGGATCGTATCCGACGGTGACGATATAGTCTTTCGCTTCTCTTGAAAATTCCGTCGTAACTCCGCGCTCCGCAAGGCGTTTGACAAGGGACGCAAGCATAAGGTCAGCAATCTTCACGAGACTTTCTTTGTCCAGTTTTTTGAAAACCACGATTTCGTCTATGCGGTTGACTATCTCGGGTTTCATAACCTGTTTCAACGCTTGAACGTGGCTCTCTTTTGCACGCTCGAAGTCGTTTTCTTTCTGCGCCGCAGACGTAAAACCGAGCGTGTGATGCGGAGTCGCCGCTTCTTTTGCGCCGATGTTTGAAGTGAGAATGACGACGGTGTTTTTGAAACTTACCGTGCGTCCGTGACTGTCGGTGAGTATGCCGTCTTCAAGGATTTGCAAAAGGAGATTGAATATGTCGGGATGCCCTTTTTCGATTTCATCGAAAAGCACGACGGAATAAGGCTTTCTGCGCACTTTTTCTGTGAGTTGCCCGCCTTCTTCGAAGCCTACAAGCCCGGGCGCAGAACCGATGAGTCTCGACACGCTGTCTTTTTCCATATACTCGCTCATGTCTACGCGCACAAGCAAGTCTTCGTCTCCGAAAAGTGCGCCTGCAAGTGCCTTTGCAAGCTCCGTCTTACCAACGCCCGTCGGACCAAGGAATATAAACGAACCTATCGGGCGTTTCGGGTCTTTTAGCCCTGCTCTTGCGCGCTTCACCGCTCTTGCAACCGCACTGCAAGCGTCGTCCTGCCCGATAACTCTCGATTTGAGAATATCTTCGAGTCCCGCAAGTTTTTCGCTTTCGCCCTGCGTGATTTTTTTTACGGGTATTCCCGTCCAGTTGCCGACGACTTCCGCAATCTCGTCTTCGCCTATCGAAAGGGATACGTTTGCGCATTTTTCTTTCCATTCGATTTCCGCTTTTTCGCGTTTTTCGATGTAGTCGTCGCGAAGTGCCTTATACTTTGCGCACAGTTCGAAATTGTCTCTTCTTTTCGCTTCGAAAAGGTCCAAATCCGCTTGTTTTATCTTTTCGTCAAGATCTCTGATTTCACCGGGCGTGGTGAAATTGAAAATCTTCTTTCTAGACGCCGCTTCGTCTATAAGGTCAATCGCCTTGTCCGGCAAAAATCTGTCCGCAACGTATCTGTCAGAGAGTATCGCCGCCGACGAAATTGCTTCGTCGGTGATGATTACGCCGTGATGTTTTTCGTATTTTTCTTTGAGTCCTTGCAAGATTTCTATCGTGTCGCTGACGCTCGGTTCTTCCACCAAAACGGGTTGAAAACGGCGTTCTAACGCACTGTCCTGCTCAAATTGCTTGCGATATTCTTCAAGAGTGGTCGCGCCTATCGTCTGCAACTCGCCCCTTGCGAGCATAGGCTTCAACACGTTGGCTATATCAAGTCCGCCTTCCGACGAACCTGCTTTTAGAATGGTGTGTATCTCGTCGATGAAAAGAAGCACGTTGCCCCTTTGTTTTATGCCCGAAAGAGTCGCTTTGAGTCTTTCTTCGAAGTCTCCGCGATATCTTGTGCCCGCAACGAGCGACGTAAGGTCAAGCGAAAACACCGTTTTTCCGCGCAAAGCGTCGGGAACGTCGCCTTTTACGATTGCTTGCGCAAGTCCGTCCACAACCGCACTTTTGCCGACGCCGGGTTCACCGATGAGAACGGGATTGTTCTTCGTGCGTCTGCAAAGCACCTGTATCACGCGCTCCGTTTCTTTCCCCCTGCCGATGACGGGGTCGAGTTTTCCGTCGCGCGCTTTCTGCGTCAAATCCGTGCCGTATTTCGGCAAATCGAAATCCGCGCTTTTTTCTTCGGGATTGCGACTGAAATTTTGAGAAAAAGCAGTATCTAATTCACTGTTTTTACTTTTTCCGACCTGTCCGCCGTCTCCGTAAAAATCACTGACGTAACCTGCAAGCGCGTCGTTTACGCTTTCTTTAGAACCTGCTCCGCACATGCTGGGTTGCGCGCCGCCGCCCGACACTATCGCTCCGTACGCAA
>CALGEU010000028.1 GCA_937881285.1 uncultured Clostridia bacterium
TCCTTGTCTTTGCCGGCACACTCTCCGGTGCTTTCGGCGTTGAAGAAAATCTTATCCAAAACGGCTCTATCGAGAATGTTGCGAGTGCGACAGTCGCCAGCACGGGTGCGGCAACCACAAACGGTGTGGAAGTCAGATTGGAAAATAATCACAATGGTGATAGTGGCGTAACGTACATATTGTCGCAGAGTGACTTTTACACTAACAGTAATTTTTCAAAACCGGACTATGGTGATACGACGGGAAACCGTGGTTGGGGATTTTATAATGGCGGCAGTACAGGTGATAAGAAAAATATGCTTATAGCAGTACCATTGTCGTCAGAAATTAAATCTGCACTTGCAAATGGAATAAAGATAGGAGTTTCTCTTACTGCTACCCAAAGGGGATCTAGTCAAAATGACTGGGGGACAATGGGAATATATTCTTCAGTGCCGAGTAGTTTAGATGTTCGAATTCACGAAGACAAATTTTGGGGAGTTGTTACAAACAGGGATATATATTGGGGAACTTTGCCTTCTAATAGAATTGCATTGCAGCATAACGGTACAGATCATAGCAATAATGAATGGAGAGAGGATGTCCCAAATACTGCAACTATTGGTGGTAGCACAAGTTACATCCCCGCTGATTGTTCTACAATTTACGTGGGATTTCATGCGGTTGCATCAAATGGATGGGGTATTGCATGGGATGATATTAAGCTTACTTTTTATTTTCAAAGTGGAGTAACAATAACTACAAAGGCTGGTTCAAACGGAAGTATTAGTCCTGCAGGTACAACATATACCATTACAGGGACGAATGATAACAAGAGTGTAACGGCGACACCGAATACAGGGTATCACTTTACTGGATGGACGTATAACGGCGGAACTAATAGAATTGACAGTGTAAATCAAATTGGTGGTGCATTTTCATTTAATGGTTCAAACATCATAAATGGTAAAACATATACCGCAAATTTTGCAATTAACCAACTGAATGTAACGTACCATACGAATTTGAACGGGAGCACTAGAGACGACAAAACAGAAGTCTTTACATATAATAGTGCAGGAACAAATTATCTTAAATCACCTGAAAAATTAGATGGTTATACGTTTGTCGGATGGGCGATTAGTTCAGGCGGAAACGTTTATCACAAGTATGGTGAAAACGTCGGAAATAGTATAGCGGGCGTTGATTTTTCAAAAGCAGAAAATCACGGTAAAATGGTTGATTTATATGCAGTGTGGATTGCAAGCGATTTTGGTATAGTTTCGGGCGGAAGCAGAGATAACGGTACATGGGGGAGCGTAAGCAATCCGTTTGTGATTGAAACTGCACAACATCTTAAAAACTTGTCGGATATAGTAAACGGCGTTCGTGACCCGCTTGACAGTGTGGACGGGACGTATTACGGACAAGATATAACCACGACTGCAACCAGCGTTGCTTACGGAAATTGTTATTTCGTCGTGACTGCCGATATAAACATGTCGGGAGTTAGTTTTGTTGCTGTCGGTTCAACTGCGCGTCCGTTCAGTGCCTTGCAATTCGATTTTCAAGGTTTTGACATTCTCAATCTCACTGTGTCGGGCGGCGTTAATATAGGTTTGTTTGGTGTTCTGGATAGCACAAATATTCTAAGCACCGGATCTAGCAAGGATAATTCCACTGTTTTGAGCGGAACGAGAACGAGCACTTCCGATAATGTCGGAAGTCTTGTCGGGTGGATGAACGGTGGTTCTATATCCGGTTATTTCAGAAACGAATGTACCGTTAAAGGCAACGGAAGTTTTGTCGGCGGAATTGTCGGCCAAAACCACTCAAACATCGTCAACGGCAGATTTTTCAATTATGGCGAAGTTGTCGGCGAATTCACATCCACAGGCGGTATCTTCGGATTTACGGGAAGTCAGTTGATTGATTCGGAAAATCATGGAGACGTTACCGGTGTAAACGCTGTCGGCGGTATCGCAGGAAGAAATCAAGGAACGATAAACGGCTGTAAGAATTACGGAAAAGTCACGTCGACGGCAAACGGCACGAGCGCAGGCGGAGAAGTCAACAACATAGGCGCAGCGGTCGGCGGTATTTCGGGGTATTCAAACAGCAACGTGACAAATTGTCACAACTATGGAACGATAATTGCGAGCAACGCTTCCGCGGTCGGCGGAATTTTGGGCGTTGCAGGTTTTTATAGCAATTCAAGTTGGACGGGCTACACTTTGAGAGATTGCACAAACAATGCAAGCATTACCGGCGTAAATTACGTGGGTGGCATTGCAGGCTATGCAAATCAATCAATCTTTTCTAACGATTCTAACCTTGCAGGTTTTACCGTGCAAGGAACTAGTTTTGTCGGTGGTATCGTCGGTGCGATGCAGAATTCTTCAAGAGTAGAAAATTCTCCAAATGCCGCAAACGTGAATGCTCAAACGTGTGTCGGCGGTATCGTCGGTTTTATCAGTTCAAACGGAACGGTGAGCGGAAGCAACAATTCCGGTAAAATTACCGCATCAGGTTCAAGCAACGATTCTCGTATCCGCATAGGCGGAATCGTCGGTGCAATAGACGGTTCGGGACAAATCGAAAACTGCGACAACGAAAATGAAGTCAGCGTCAGTGGCGGAACATACGGTGTCGGTGGTATTTTGGGATACCACAGCGGAAGCGCAGATAATGCTGTGACAATATCAAATTGCGACAACAAAGGTACGGTTGTCGGCAGAAGCGAAACGGGCGGTATCGTCGGTTATACAGATTATGCAACGATAAGCGATTGCAACAACACGAAAGCGGTTTCGGGCATCGATCAAGATTGCCTTGGCGGCATTGCGGGAAAAATTTGTGCCGGATCTATCGTGAATTGTATCAATTCTGCCGTTGTAACGGGTAAAAACAAAGTCGGCGGTATTATCGGATTTACAAACGGAATAGAAATTTCAAATATTATAAACAGTGCATCCGTAAACGGAAATGAAGACGTTGGTGGGTTAATAGGTCATCTCGAAGGAAGTGCGACTATCACGGTTTCCGAAAACTCGGGTGCGGTGAACGGATATAAGCATCTCGGTGGTTTTATCGGTTATGCTGTTGCAAACGGAACAAACATAAAACTGACAATTCAAGGTACAAGTGCAAATCCGCTTAAAAATTCAGGAGCAGTGACTTCAACGATTCCGTCGGGAAGCAGCGGTTCAGGCGGAGACGGCGGAATCGCAGGTATTGTGGGCTATCTCGATGCAGGAAGCAATATCGATATTCAATATTGTGAAAACGTCGCAGATATCAAAGGTTTGCAATTCAACGGCGTTGCAGGCGTTTTGGGTTATGTTAAGAACGGAGCAAACAGTATATCTATAACCAACAGCAAAAACACTGCAAAGGTAGACGGCGGAATAAATGTCGGCGGACTTGGCGGTCGTGTTTCCACTACGTTGGGAAGTGCAAATGCAATGTATATTTCGCATTGCTACAATAGCGGAGCAATATCCGGTTACAATTATACAATCGGCAATAGCACACAAACAGGAACTATCGGCGGCATGTTTGGATACTTCAATGTATCTAACAATTCAGCGGCGGTCGGAACAGGCGTTATCGAATACTGTTACAATAAAGGGAAAATACTGGTTTACTCGTCGGGTTTGGCATTAAGCAATCCGTCAAACGTTGGCGGAATAGCAGGTAATGCTCTTGCAGGAACAAGTCAAGGGACAACTGACACAAAAGGCGTTATAAAGATTGATTATTCCTATACTGATTCGTATGCGGGCTGCAATCTAAAGAATATCAACGGAACGAGTGGTGCTTTGGTATCATCTACATCTTATGTTATAGTCGTCGGCACGAATGTCAACGGAATTGCTTTGAATAACGGCGGAAGTTATCTGTTGTTTGACGGTGATACCACCGTTTTCGATTATCCGCTCGTTGACGGTGCACAGACCACTTGGGAAAATATTGTTACGCAAAATATCAACGGTTTTCATCTCACAACCAACGTTGCGGCAGGTGACTATTATGTGTCGCTCAATGACGTGGGTGTGGGCGGTGCGTTGCTCAATCCCGTCAATTTCACGTCGGTTGGTTCGAGTTCGTTCGTTGTCGAAGCAGAGTACTCGGCAGAGCAGGGCAATATATACGTTGACACGGCAGATATCGTGCTTGTCAGCAAAACCGTCACCTACGATAAGCAAGCGCATACGATAGACGCCCCGACTTTGCCCGACGGTTATACGTTCTCGACGTTGTATTTTACAAACGCCGACGCTTTCACCGACGGTAAAGGTACTGCGAGCAGAACGGATGTGGACGACAATCCTTATTGCACGGAAACGAAAGTGTTTATCGGCAATACCGTTGTCGGACGTATGGCTGACAAGAATTACGGAACACTCACGATAACTAAGCGAGAACTCACGTTTACAAACACTTGGAGCGACGAACTCTATCCCAACGAACTCGACAGAGAGACGCAATACAATTTCGTTTATAACACGGATTACAACGGCTTGTCATATAGCACAGGTGTGAGAGTGTTGAATATGGTAGACGGTGTCAAGAATGCGGACATTTTCAGTGTCTCGTACACAACGCCTGACCAAAACGGCGATGGATTCCTGTATAGAACGGCAGGAACGTATTTCCGCAGATATACGCTGACAAGCACAAACTACACGATAAAAGACCACGCAGACGGCATTGTCGAATACAAATGGACGATTGCAAAGAATAAACTCACGATTGACAACGTTTGGACGAGCGATAATATCGGCGGAAGCCCATATACGTTCGTTTACAACGGACAAAATCAGGGCGTTAAGAACGTTTTGGTATCTGCACAACCTGACACGAAAGACAATACGCACACTCCGCAAGCAAGCGTGTATACGATTGACCAAATTCTTTATTCAACCGCAAGTTTCGTGAAGAACGTCGGCGAATATTCAGGTATATTCACGCTCAACGATACGGCAAACTATGAAATCGGCACGACGGCGGCATACGTTGACGGAGTTGCGACCGCAAATGCGACAGGTCTCGACGGCGTGACGAGAAACGGCAACGTAATCACTTATGCGTGGAGAATCAATCAATTCGACATCGAAAGTGCGTTCAACGCCGCAAATCCGCAGGCGTGGTTCGGCGCGGGCGAGAATATGCTCGTGTCAAATCAATCAAAAGTCAAGACGGATAAGGTCGGAAACGTCGAATATTCTTACTACTATCTGCAAAAGAGCAAGGACGTAACTCCGCAAATTCTCGTCTACGAAAATTCGGATTATAACAAACAAAACTTTGTTTTATATATTAAATATACCACTTACGTGAACGGCACGGCACAGACGTCGCTTGCAAAACTCGTCATCGGCACGGACTACGAGATTGCGGATTTGACGACGGCGGGCGATAAGCACGTTGCAGACGCAACGGTCACTGCAAGCGGCGAAAACAATTTCAAGGGCACGATAAGCAAGTACTACGTCGTGCTGAACAGCGACTTCGGCGGCAACATCAATCAAGCGAACTGGGGCAGTGCAAGCAACCCGTACGTCATCGAAAATCCCGTTCAAATGCTCCGTCTCAGCCAAATTGTCAACGGCGGCGTGGCGTGGAACTCCATAAATTCCACAAACACTAACATTGCGCTTGCGCAAAACACCAACGCGGTTGCGACGGACAGAGATTATCGCAACGCATACTTCGTTGTGAGTGAATCGTATACAGGCACGCTTGTGCAGACGGTTGGCGGAACTGTGGGCTTCGAGCCGATAGGCAGTGCGGCATATCCGTTCAAGGCGGCGAGTTTCGCACGCGAAGGAGAGACGAACGTCACCATTGAATATTCCTATTCCAACGCACTCAGAGAATACGCAGGATTTTTCGGTTATATTGACGGAACGTATATTCACGGCATCGACGTAGTGGGCGTCGGCATGGTTTCCGCGTCTAATTATCTCGGCGGTATCGTTGGCTATGCAAACGGCGGAAAAATCGAAGATTGCACGTTCAGAGTCAGGGCAACGATAGGTCAACAGGAACTTAAAGGCGGCAGTTACGTCGGCGGACTTGTCGGTTATGCCAACGGCACGACGATTATTCACAATTCGGACACGAACGATTACGGCAAGTTGATGCAGGCTTCGGTCAGCGGTGTGAACTACGTCGGAGGTATCGTGGGCGAGTGGATAGTCACAAACGCAAATCAAATCAACGGCGACAGTTATATTTTGTCATACGCAAACGATTTTACGGTGACCGGCAGTGGCAGTTATGCAGGCGGCATTGCAGGCAAACTCGACGCGAGCGGTTGCACCACCGATTTGACGTATCTCGGCTTGTACACCAACGGCAAAGCGGTGACGGGTTCGGACAACGTAATGGACGTTGTCGGCGTGAACTACGTCGGTGCATTGTTCGGTGCGTTTATAGGCAACGGCTATCATTACGATGCGGACAATTCGGGCGTGAGATCGGTCATTCTCGTCAAGAGCCTTGACGACATTCGCGCAAACGTCATTGCAAGCGGCGACGGCGTCGGTTACGTCATGGGCGGACTTATCGGCTATGCGGAAAAGGTCGGAATCCTTATCGGCTGCGACTGGACGAGCGAGACTATGTCTGCAACGAACGGTAATACGATTGCAAAAACCGGCGTATATGTCAACGCAAAAGGTGTGACGTCGTTTGTGGGCGGACTTGTCGGCGTGCTCGGTGAAAACGCGACTATCGAAAGCGTGAAGCAGGAAGTTGCGGTAGTCGGCGGCACGGCAACCATATCCGGCGGACAATACAGCGTCGTCAACAAGATTGCGATAAACGGCAAAGATTTTGTCGGCGGACTTATAGGTTATATCGCATCGAGCGCAGGCTCGTATTTCGGCACGACGGGTACGATTCTCGGCAACTCGATAAAATTCTACAATGAAGCCGCGGTGAGCGGCGCAAACTACGTCGGCGGTATCGTCGGCGGTCTCGGCATAGTCGACGGCTATTCGAGTTTCATAGGCTCGGACAGCGACGACGTTCTCAAAAATCTCTTGTCCGCAACGCTTAACTCGAAACAATCCATTCTCGGTTATTCGACGCTTGAAAGCGACCCGTACACACAAAATCCGTTCGGAAAACTCATCAACGTGGCAAACGTCACTGGCAGTGGCAACTACGTCGGCGGTATTTTCGGATACGTGGGCGACAGAGTGAGCCTTACGCTTGAAAACACACCGATTTCAACCGCTATGAATGCAAGCGAGCTCGACACGCCGTACGGATATCTCAACGTATACAACGGCAACAAAGGTCTGACGGGCGGAAGCGCAATCACGGTTAAGGGCAGTCAATACGTGGGCGGCATTGCAGGTTGGCTCGACAACCAGGCGCACGATTTGACGTTTGTCGTCAACCGCTCCTACGTCAACGGCACAACCTACGCAGGCGGTCTTGTCGGCTATATGAGAGCAGGCACGATAACTTCGAGCATTGCCGTCGCGCCAGACGACGTAACGGCTTCAACCAACACCTACATAGGCACGACGTATATCGGCGGTCTTGTCGGATATGTCGATCACGGCACGATTTCGGGCAGTATGTCCACGGGCTTCTCGTTTGCAAGCGTAAACGCCAACAACGGCGGTATTATCGGCAACGGCATAAGCCCGACCATTGAGAACACCTGGACGATTTACGTTGCAAAAGACGCAACGTATTCCACCGTGTCGACAAACGGACGCGGAAAATATCTCTTGCTTGACAGCACCGTAGAAAACGTGCCGTCCATTCTGCAAATTGCAAGAATGACGGGACTTTACGTCGCGGATATGACGTATTTGGGCAACACTTACACGGCCGGCAAACTTCTCGTCAACGTGAGCGTGCCTTCTGCAAGCAACAACAAACAACTTGCGTTCTATGACGTGAGCGGCAGCGACAACGTCACCGACAATATGAGTGTGGACGGAAGCGGCAACGTCACTGCAACCAACTTCACAAAATTCGGAAACTTCGACACGTCCGACCCGAATGCTCTCACGATAGAGTGGACATTTGACAACGCAAACAGTTTTTCCGTATGCACGGTCGCAATCGAGTTTGTCAATATCCCCAACTACAAAGATACGAATTACAACCAAAACACCGCCGAAGGCAGAAAGAACGCACAAGATGCGTACAGAGAACCTTCTGCATCAAAATTGTACGTCGCGGATGTCACGAATGCGGAGTACTGGTGGTATAAAGACGGCGATTCAAACAAAGGCGCGAACAACGAAGGTCAAATCAAGAAGTTGACCGCCGTCATCTATTTCAAATATGCAAATACGCTTGTCAAGGTCGGCGAAACGGGCAACTATCGCATCGGCGACTACGACAAAGATTACAGCAACGATTCAATCGGCAGCAAAGAAAACCCGATAATCATCAGCACGCAAGCGCAATGGAACGAGTTTGCGTACTCGGTTTATACAGGACAAAAAGACTACAAAAATCAATATATCAGATTGACGACCGATATTATTATATCAGTCGACAAGCATGTTGATACGAATGGCGATGAGCTTGATTTTACCGCCGAAACAACACCCAATAAATCATCTTCCGACAGCAAGAATGCAAAATCAAATCTTGGGTATAACTTTGCAGGTAATATAGCTCAAGGTGGCGATAATAATTTATCCGTAGTTACTGTAGGTGGCGTTCGCGGAAAAGTGACTTCTGCGTTCAAAGGTACTTTTGAAGGAAATGGCCATAAAATTACCATTCGATATAACAGCGGTGGATATCATCGTATATCTGCATTCCCTAATGCTAATGCGAGTTTTTATGACCTAACGATTGATGGCTATATATATTCTGGAAACAATTCAAGTAATTCAGGTTATGATATTGCGGCTTTTGTAAGTAAAGCTAGCGGAAAAATTGAATTGTATAACTGTACAAATAATGCTTCTATTCAAGGCTTAAGAAATGCTGCTGGTTTCACAGGGTATGTTTCTTCACATGAAGTTATAATAAAGGGGTGTGTGAATAACGGAAATGTGACTACTTACGAGACACCTGATAATAGCGATACATATAAACCTAAATACTATAACTACGGAACAGGTGGAATTGTCGCATGTTCTGCTAGAAGTATAACTATCGAATCATGCATAAATAACGGTAAAATAGTTGCCCCGGTTAATGTTGGTGGAATTATAGGGCGTGTTTCTGGAGACCATACGGATGATGATGTAAGATCGGAAAGCAAGCTATATCTTTATAATTGCGCAAACACAGGAGAAATTTATTCTAACTTCAAGTTAAGTGATGATCAAGCATCGGCATTTTGGTCATCGAAAAAATACTACGGCAACTCCATTTGGTGTAATGCCGGTGGACTCGTCGGTTTTGTAACCAAGAGTGCTTCATTGCATGCATTTGCATGTTACAATTCAGGTTATGTACATGGCATTGGAAATGTTGTGGGCGGTATAGTCGGAACTATTGGCGACCATAACGGAATCCTATACAGAACTCCTAATACAAGAGCAAAATTTGCATCGGAGATTGTTTATTGCTATAACACCGGTGTGGTTGAAGTCGGTTATGACGGAGTTAACGAAGGAAACGGAGTAAACATTTGGGGTACTGATGGCGACAAATATTGTAGTTCTGTTGTCGGCGGTATTGCTGGTGTTATAGCAAACGGCAGTATTAAATACTGTTATAATACTGGAACAATAGAGTGCTGGGGCGGTGTTGGCGTTAAAGGTGCTTACCATTCTCGTGCTGGTGGAATTGTCGGCGAATCGACAGCAAATTCGCAGGCAGATTCTTCATGGACAAGATATGTTAGTATAGAAAACTGCTATAATATCGGGAAGATAAATATTTATACCGATGAACAAGCTCGTTATTCTTCTGGAATCTTGGGCTTTTTGAACGATGATAATTCTATTAAAAATAGTCACGTTACAAATTGCTTTACTATGAAAGATGCCGTCTATAAGAAGAGTAATGGCAAGTATTATGATATTTATTCTGACGGAACTGGCTCTGATTCTGCAAAAAGTAAGAGCGGCTCTCCTATTGCACTTGAAGATTTCACTGCAGTGCGAAAATCCGATGGGACAGTTGCGCCTATAGGTAGTTTTGCTGATGTTCATAAAGCAAGCATTGAAACATTAACTAATGATAGCGCATATTTTTCAGGTACAGCTGCCGGATACATTTATTTGCCAGGATGTTTGCCACAACTTGCCGTGTTTGCTATTGATACGCATAATGGTTTAAGCATGCGTTCTGTCAACTACGGACAGAATATATACGGAGATTACGAAGAACAAAAAGCAGGAGATAAGTATAGCCCGTATATTATAAAAGATGGTATTGATTTGCTAGGTTTGCAATGTCTTGTCGATTTAGGATATACATTCGAAGGAAAGTTCGTTGAGTTTGCAAACGCGACAAACAATATAAAGAATGATGGATCAAATCAAGCAATGGTAAGCGCTATCATTAATATGCCGACATATGAAAGTACTGCACAAAAACTAAACAATGGTGGGGATGCTTACAAATCATCTACGGCTACGGGCAGTTTTATACAAACAGGCAAAAGCTATCATCTGTTTTTATTCGGTGCGGTGTGTAGTGATGGTAGAAATACATCGACTAATTCTGCATATACGAATTGGCTGTCAAGAAATTATTATTACAATCAATCGAGCGGCGGAATGTCTAATAAAGCCACGTTCAACCTTGTAAACTTTACACCTATCGGAAGAAAGGGTGGAAGCAATATATTCAAGGGTAATATAAGCGGCAAGCAGGCAGACGGAACGAATACGGAAGTCGCAAATTTGCGTATT
>CALGEU010000029.1 GCA_937881285.1 uncultured Clostridia bacterium
GAGCGTCTGGCTACGGACCAGAAGGTCAGGGGTTCGAATCCCTTATGCTACGCCAACAAAACCCAACTCACAGAGTTGGGTTTTTGTTTTTATACGCACAATGTTTCGAACGTGTGCTTTGCACTCCGAAACTTTGTTGTGCCCTGCCCTACGGTCAGGCTGCACGCGATTGACCTTTGGTAACAATCGCTGATGAGCGAATCCCCTATGCTGTGCCAATAAACTCCAACTCATAAGAGTTGGGGCTTTGTTTTATAACATTCGAATAACGAACTCTGCCATACAGTTTTCGCACTACAATTCCGTTGTCCCTTTTCGTCAAATCTAACGCTACGCTTTTATGATAACATCATACTCAAACTCCGTCGCTCATACAATCGAATATAATGCGGTTTTACTACCATTTAAGATGACACCATACTCAAACCAGTCAATAGGTATTTGCGGTGCTTCTTGAGTTTTACTACCATTTAAGATGACATCATACTCAAACTGTGGTTGTATCGACGTTGACAATCTCGATGTTTTACTACCATTTAAGATGACATCATACTCAAACTTCCGGTGCAGCAGATAGTGCAGTATAAGAGTTTTACTACCATTTAAGATGACATCATACTCAAACTGGCGTTGTTGATTATATCGCCATTGAGTAGTTTTACTACCATTTAAGATGACATCATACTCAAACAAGCAGCGTGAAAACAAGGTTAATCACAAAGTTTTACTACCATTTAAGATGACATCATACTCAAACTATGATTGTGTCCGAAAAGAATCTGCCTAAGTTTTACTACCATTTAAGATGACATCATACTCAAACTGCAGAAATGCCTTTTAAGTTCAATGAAGAGTTTTACTACCATTTAAGATGACATCATACTCAAACTAAGGATATACCAGAATAACGATTTGTATTGTTTTACTACCATTTAAGATGACATCATACTCAAACAATAATGGCACAACAAGCAACCGGAACACTGTTTTACTACCATTTAAGATGACATCATACTCAAACACCGTCTCCATACTTAACTACAACTGCAACGTTTTACTACCATTTAAGATGACATCATACTCAAACAATAGTCATTGCATGCTTATCGATTTCGTAGTTTTACTACCATTTAAGATGACATCATACTCAAACATCGAAATATGAATAAAGACCAACAATCAGTTTTACTACCATTTAAGATGACATCATACTCAAACTATTATCAAGGCGATATAGACGGTCAGCAGGTTTTACTACCATTTAAGATGACATCATACTCAAACATAACGGAATTCAGAATTCTACTCGTGGTGTTTTACTACCATTTAAGATGACATCATACTCAAACATATATTCCATAATTACCAACAGCGTATAGTTTTACTACCATTTAAGATGACATCATACTCAAACACATTTTGTTATACGAAATAATTAAGTAATGTTTTACTACCATTTAAGATGACATCATACTCAAACAGAAAAGAGCATATCTCGAGCCTGTCGATTGTTTTACTACCATTTAAGATGACATCATACTCAAACATTCATTCCGAGACTTTCTCACAAGTGGTTGTTTTACTACCATTTAAGATGACATCATACTCAAACCGTCTTTGCCTGTTATGCCACTTTTTGCAAGTTTTACTACCATTTAAGATGACATCATACTCAAACCCATATCGAAGTTCCACCCCCTGAACTTTTGTTTTACTACCATTTAAGATGACATCATACTCAAACCCCAAATTTGAGCATGTTTGCGCACCATACGCAGAAATCTAAATGGCAGAGATGTCATCGATTTGATTTTATCACACAAATTCGTTTTCGACAATAATCTCGCATAAATCATTGTCAATTATTCTAACAGGCTCTTCTTTCATGCGCTTAAACTGCGTCCGCTCCAAAAACATAACGGAATAGTCTGCATATTCTATATGTGTAATAAGTGACAAAAAGTCCGCATCACTTAAAAAAGTTCTCAAATTCACCACCACGAACATTTTTGTCCCGGCAAATTTTGATGATAAGTCAAAATAGTCGGCAATTTTTTCGACAACGGATATGCTCGTGTCAGATGGCTGCACTTTCAGCACTTTCAAGATCTCTTGCAATGAAAACTCTGCATTGTATTCAATTTGCAACGGGAAATCAAAAGACACAAGATCGACAAATGATAAAATTCTTCCTTTTAGTTCTGCATACTCGGAAAAATAATCATTGTTTACCGTTGCCACGATGTTGTCATACACTCCACCGATTATTTTCTTGTTATTATAAGAAAGATTGAATATGTCAAATATGATCTCGCCGCATTTTTTGAAAGATATGTTTTTTCCGTTTTCATCAAAGATAAAATCGCCGTCTTCTCCACTATATTGGTCTAAAAAATCCTTACAATAGCTAACAAACTTTTCGGGATTTTCAACGACCAGTACACCCACTCCATTTTTCAGTTCAAACGGTTTCGAAAAATCAAAATGACATATTTTCATAGCACTACAAACTTTTCATCGCTGTCAACGACATTTCCTGAAACGCACCCGACGACACATTCCATTCTTTCGAATTGTCGCTCTGTAACGGTAAGCATCTGAACAAGACCGTTCTTTGCACAATGTTTTCGAACATTTTCTTTAATCGCTTCACCCACCGTGTTGTTCAACACGATTTTGCTATAAACGGATTCTTGCAACATTACAAAGCCGCTTTTTATCAAGAATTTTCTAAATGAACGATATGCCGCACGTTCTTGCGACGTCTCAACCGGCAAATCAAAAAACACCAAAATACGCATAAATCTATAACTCATAAAAGCTTATTTGAGAAAGATCTCCCGTACACAATGCGTTGAAGACACTTTTGCAATAAATGTTTATCGCATCCGAAACACTATACTCTTTGCCGACTATAGACACTTTTATATTGAGAATATTTTGCAACAGCCGTTTTGAATCCACATCCAACGTTTCTCCTGCCATCGAAAAAACTACTCTGTCGACTAAGACTCTAAAAGGCTCCATCAAATCGCATGAAAAGTTGAACGGATTAAATTCATTCCTATGGTACAATCCCATTTGCGTATTATACCCGTTTGCAACAACGGCCCTGTTGAATGCCGACAAAATTATTGCATATCCGTAATCCAATGCGCTATTTGAAAAACACTGTTTATTTCTGGAAAAAGACAATCCGAACAACGCGTTGAAATACACTTTTGCAGCGTGCCCTTCTCTGTTGCTTACATCGCAGGGCTGCAATTCTTCGATATACGAATACAACATTTTATACTGTTCGCAACCGAGATCTTTCAAATGCTTTGCTTGCTGATAAATTTTATTGGCAACGATCTCGGTCCAAACTTCGTTCCTAATGTTTTCATTCCACTCTATTTGTGTCTTAAGTTTTTTGCTTGCATCGTGACTTCCGTTCAACGGCAACAGTTGAGAATGCGGATTGTGTTGTTCATCGCAAAAAACGATATTTATTTTGTTCTTAATAAGTTCGCAGACAAGCGCCGCAGTGAATGATACTGCAGTTGACTCAACTATAAGTGTAGATATTTCAGAAAGATGAATCTTTTTTATTTGCTCGTTTCTACACACGAGATATCCCATTTTATATTCGAGTTTACTGTGTGTAGAAACGACAACTGTACGCCAACTCATTGTTTGTAAAACGACGTGAGATTTTTTACGTCTTTATAATATCCTGTCGGCGACTGAGTTATGAGCAAACATTCGTCATTTGCTGATAGTTTTTTATTGCAAGTTAAAGAACCTGCCTTTGACACACCTTTTAACAATTCAAAATTTGATAAAGCACTATTACACTGCATTAAGTGCAAAATTTCATTCAAAACGATACATTGTTCTTCAAGCGTCAAACTTTCAAAAGTATCTCTCTTTTCAACAAGAAAATCGGACTGCTTTCTCAATGTAGATATATTAGCGTATGGCCGAGACATCAACTTTTCAACCAACGTATTATATAGCATCTGATTGCCTTTCCTGTCGATTTTGTCATATCGTTCATCTATCTCTATGGCTTTATTTTTCTTTCTTTTTTCAAGGTACGAAACTATTCTTTTTGAATAAATCGCCGTTTCACGATCAAGAATAAGTTGATTTGCATTGCATATAGTCAACGAATTGTTCGTCTTTCCCCTAAGCCAAACGTAAGCACCATTCAACTTCAGCAAAGAATTTATCTTAATATTGTCTATTAAAATTTGCGGATTCGTAAGCGACACGCAATTTTTCAAATAGTCAAACACGTTTTCTTTTCCTAACATATCGACATAGATCGGTATTGCTTCTATCGATAATTGCATTTTACCTTTCTTATCAATGCTCCTGACAAGCGCAAAATAAGCAGTAGTCGCATTATCGTAACCGCCATATTTTGCTATGTTTTCAAGCGGGCAATTGCGTTTAAGCGGTATCAGTTTTCCGTTTGCGCCTTTAGATTTGATAGTAGCATTAAAAAGTTCGCCCTTTCCTTCTGACGTGAAACGCACGACTCTGCACGTGTTTTTGTTGACTACCGTGACAATCTTTTCTTTCATAGACGGCATCCACGCATTTTTCACGTTGCCGTCAAACAGTTTCGACATATTGTAACTGTCTATGCCGTTATTTTTGAAATACACGGACGCATCTCTATTAAACTTCGTATAATAAACGTTTCCGACAACGATGTTCAGATATGCGTCTTTTGCGTGATGCAAATCGTTGAGTTCTCTGACCTTTACAATCAACGGATTGTCACTATCTTTATTGATATGATTTTTGAAATCTACAACATTGCTCGCTTTTGAATACACAATATCGGCATCCGGATAAAGGCGTTTCAGAATTTGTGCAACCGCTTTTGTGCTTTGTCTTGTTTCAACCAGTTGACGATTGATGAAATCACTCAACTCTTCTTGTGTAAGCGCAGTATACCGTGTAAGTCTCTTTAATTTTTCATCGCCGATCAAACCTTTATCGTGCCACAAAGACCAGATCGACAACA
>CALGEU010000030.1 GCA_937881285.1 uncultured Clostridia bacterium
CGAATGTAATGCAAAAAACGCTTGCCACAAGAATTGCGACAAGCGCGCATATAAACGTTTTGGTTTTCAAAGCGTTGCTCTTCATAATCGGTTATGCCTTTTCCAAAAGCGAAAGCGAATATTTCATACGGCGCAAAGTCTCGTCTTTTCTGAGAACGACTGCCATTTCGATTGCTCCGCCGGGAGTTACGGGTGCGCCTGTGAGTGCCACGCGCATGGTGAACATGACCTGACCGCTCTTTATGCCTTCTTCTTCGGATTTTGCTTTGATTTGTTCTTTGATTGCGTCCGCACTCCAGTCGTTGAAGTCTTCAAGAGCCGCAATGGCAACTTTGAGCGCGCGCTTTGCGACTTCTCTGTCGACTTTCATCTTCTGATGCTCGTACATCGCAAGGTCGTGCTCACCGAACTCGTTAAGGAATGCGAGTTTTTCGGGGATTTCGCTCAGAATATCCACTCTCGTCTGCATAAGAAGCGCAAGTTCTTTGACGTCGTAGTCTCTTCCGTCGATTGCTTTTTCAATCCACGGCGTCGCGACTTTTTCAAAATCTTCCGCACTCATCGCTTTGAGATACTCGCCGTTGAGCCAACGCATTTTCGCTTCGTCGAATATGGATGAACTGTGAGAAATGCCCGACACGTCGAACTCTTCTATCATCTCCTGCATGCTCATCTTCTCTTTGTTGTCTTTCGGGCACCAGCCGAGAAGCGCGATGTAGTTGACGACTGCTTCGGGAAGGTATCCTTTTGCGATGAAGTCTTCGAAGTTTGCGTCGCCGAAACGCTTGGAGAGTTTTCTCGTTGCGTCTTTCATAATCGGCGGAAGGTGCATATATTTCGGTCTTTCCCAACCGAACGCGTCATAAATGAGATTATACTTCGGCGTGGACGAAAGATATTCCGTGCCGCGAATGACGTGCGTGATTCCCATAAGGTGGTCGTCTACGACGTTTGCGAAGTTGTAAGTGGGAAGACCGTCGCTCTTGAGCAAAATTCCGTCTTCGATGTCGGCAGTGTCAACGCTTATAGTGCCGAACACCATATCGTCGTAACTTGACACGACGCCTTCGGGGACCTTCTGACGAATGACGTAGGATTCGCCTGCCGCAAGTCTTCTTTCCACTTCTTCTTTCGGAAGATTGCGGCAATGTTTGTCGTAAGTGTGAACGCCGCCTTCTCCCTGCAAGGATTCGAGTCTTTCCTTGTCGCAGAAGCAATAGTACGCACCGCCGAGTTCGACGAGTTTCTTTGCGTACTCTTTGTAAATGCCCATACGTTCGGTCTGAATGTACGGACCGACGCCGCCGTCTTTGTCAGGACCTTCGTCGTAAGTGATGCCGGCGGTTGCGAGAGTGCGATACACCATCTCGATTGCGCCTTCAACCTTACGTTCCTGGTCTGTGTCTTCTATGCGGAGAATAAATTTTCCGTTGTTTTTGCGCGCGAACAAATAAGCGTACAAGCCCGTGCGCAAGTTGCCTATGTGCATAAATCCCGTCGGTGACGGGGCAAATCTGGTTCTAACCATGTCACTCATAAAAGTTTATTCCTTCTTTCAAACAATTCTTTGCGTTTCTTATTCTCTCCAACTTTCCCTGCTCTTCAAACGAATAATAGTCGCTTCCGCAGAATATGAAATGGTCCTGAAGTTCCACACCGACGCTTGAAAGCGTGATATAAAGTTCTCTGGTCATTTCTACATCCTTTTGAGACGGATTGACGTTTCCGCTGGGATGATTGTGCGCAACGAGCAGACCGCTTGCCTTGTTGTTCAACGCAAAATCCACTATCGCCCTAACGCTCAATTCCACAGCGTCGCCGCTTCCTTTGGATATGCACCGACAGCATATCAAATTGTCGTGTGCGTCGAGTGCCGCAACGTGCAGTTGCTCTTCCTTTACGCCGTACAGACGATTGCCCATATACGAGCGAGCCACTCCGCGACCTTTCAACGACGGTTTTTGTTTGTCCAAATCGACGATATACGCTCTAAACACGTCTGGAAGCGCGGATATGAAAAGCGCGGCGTTTGCCGTCATGCCTGCAACTTCGGCAAGACGATTTTCGTCTGCGTTCAACACTCCCGCAAACGAGCCGAATCTGTCAATCAGCGCATGTGCGATTTCGTTGGTGTCTTTTCTCGGTATAAACGCGTAAAGAATATATTCGAGCATTTCGTGCTCCTGCAAAGCGGAAAGTCCGCTCCGCCTTATTCTTTCACGCATTCTCTCCCTGTGTCCGTCGTGTATTTTGTTTGCCATACCCCAAATTTTCTCTTTCCTTATTTTCCGCAATGTTTACAGTTGCGGATACTCCCTAAACACCGTTTCGTCGAGTTTTACAAGGCGAATGAGCGTTTTGAGCGCGTAGTTTTCGTCCTTGAAGCCGCAAGTTTTTCCGATAACTTTCCACGCTCCGTACGCATGAAGAAAATCATACCAGAAATAACACTCGTCTTGCAGTTGGAAAATCTCCAAATAACTGAACGACTCGTATTTGCTCCAGTTTTTGAGAACGTCTATGAGCGCGTTGACTTCTTCGTTGCCGTCGTAGCGCGCGTGAATGAACTGAAGCATATACTTTTTCACTTCCTTTGAAAAAGTCATAACTCCTTGTTTTGCGTTCTCGATATCCTTGAGTATAAGCGCGATTTCTTCGTCGTCGCTATGCTTTTTAAGGATTTTTTGGCACGGATATGCAAATGCGTTCGTCATAATGAAAAAATTATAACCTAATTCATTTTATAAATCAAGATTTACGCGCACATTTAATCTTTTTATAAGTTTCGTTATATATAAAGAATAAACAAAAAAATCAAAAAATCGAAAGAGCAAACGTCGCAAGGCGTTCGCAAAAAAAGAAAAAGCGACCGTTTTTATACTGCAAAACGCCTATATGGTGCGCTCTTCGCGCAAAAACGAAACCGCGCCGTCTGCGATTGCAAACGCAACGCGCTGACGATACGCAAACGACGTCAAATTCTGCTCGTCTGCAAAGTTACTCAAAAAGCCGCATTCAACGATAATCGTAGGATACGGACTGCAGTCCAGAAGATACTTTTGCGCGCAAAGGGGAGAATATTCCCGTCCGCCTTCCGCCGCATTGATTGAATTGAGCATAGATTGTACGCTTGTTGCAAACACGCACGATTTCTCGCTCGATTTTGCGTAAAACACCTGCGCCCCGCGCCGAGTGGGCAAGGAAAAGAAATTCTGATGCACGCTGATGACGATATCGGGCTTTGTGTCGTTGATTATCTTTCCGCGAGCAAACATATCTGCGCGCTTTTTGTTGTTTTCAACGCCGTCGAACTCTCTCATCGTGTCGTTTTGACGAGTATAGACGACCTTGAACCCCAGACTTTTGAAAATTTCACCGAGACAGATTGCCGTTTTCAGGTTTATTTCCTTTTCGTACACTCCCGTTTTCGTTCCCTTTACACCGCCGTCCGCACCGCCGTGTCCTGCGTCGATGACCACGACTTTTTGTCTTGCGTTTTTCACGTTCACCGCCGAAATGACGAACGGAGACGAAAAACAAAACGCCGTGACGACAATCACAAGCACAAGCATTGCAACGCTTTTTATTGTTTCATATCTTCTTTTACAAGTTCGCATATAGTTACAAAAGAAATCATATTCACGACGGCATAAAAATACGAGTTTTTCCACAAAGTTATCCACATTTCGCATTGATTTTGTGGATAAGTCGGTGGATAACCCGTGTTTTCGTGCAATCGTAAGATATTTAGATAGTCGATTTCCGTGACATAAATTTTGCTTTTCAAAAGCACATTCTACACCATATTTCGACAATTTTTGCGTATTCTATTTGACCAAATAAAACTTTGTGTCAAACGCATAAAACAAACGCGCACGACATAAAATCAAACAAGGTGAAAATATGACTTTGCTTCAATCAATCGTTTCAAAACCCGTAGTGTCACGCGATACGTCAAAAATCGTCGGTCGTATAAAAAATGCATATTTAAGCGACAATTTTTCAAATATCGTATATTTCGGAATAAGCGACTGCATAGGCGGCAAAGAGAGACTTATGCCGCTTGCCGACGTTTTGGATTTTGCAGACGCCGTCATGGTGCAAAACGACGTAAATTTCAAAGACGCGTGCGACGTTGACTTCACTTCTCTCGTGCCGATTTGCATATCTATGCCGTGCTATACGCAAAACGGTATTCTGAAAGGGTATCTTGCGCAAATGGCGTTTTCACAAAACGGAAAAATCTCCGTTTTTTCAACTCAAACGGACAAGTTTTCACCAAGCGGCATATCGTCCGTCGGCGACGTGATTATTTTGAAAAACGGAAAAGCAAGAAAAGCAAAGCCGCAAAGCATTCCTAGGCCAAAAACGCAAACGAGCGTGACAATTTTGAAAGATGCGAAACTCGAGCGCGGAAAAACCGACATTCTGTCCGCGCCGATTGACAAAACACCGAAAAATATAAGCGATACTAATGCAACGGCGACCGACGTTTCTCAATCGGTTGAAAGTGCGCCGTTTGCTTACAAATCGGCAGAAACGGTGATTCTGTCTTCCGCACCGCCCGCTATTGCAATCTCTCCCGACGCTCCGAAATTTACGAAAGACGCTTTTGAAAAAATTCTCGGCGAGCCGCTGTATACGGACGACGAACACACACCTTCTCGTGTGATAAGTGACTATTCGTTTCTTCTCGGGAGAACGCTGTCAAAAGACCTGATAACATTTGCAGGCGTGCTTATAGCAAAGAAAGGAGACGAGATCACGGACTCTCTCGTAAATCTTGCAATGCGACACGGCAAACTTGTGGAACTTGCCCTTTACAGCGGAAACAATAAAGGATGAAAAGTTAATAGTAAATATATAATTTATAAATAATACGGAAAACAAAAACGGCATGGCTTGAAACAAAACCCAACGTACATTTAGTACGTGATTTTGGAGCAAACCGATGTGTAGCACGGTACTCTATATAGCGTAAAGGAACGCACTAAATAGATGAAGAACAAGGA
>CALGEU010000031.1 GCA_937881285.1 uncultured Clostridia bacterium
GAAATAACCGGCGTCGTAACCGAACTGCAAACGGCAACCGCAGCGGCAACTCGCGTTTTCGACCTTCTCGAATCTCCCGACCAGTCTTCCGACGAAGGTTTTGAAGACCTTACCGACGTTGACGGCAACATCAATATCGACGACGTGTACTTCTCCTACGTCAAGACGAATCCGCTCATTCAAGGCTTCTCATTGAAAGTCAAAAGCGGTCAGCGCATAGCGATTGTCGGTCCGACCGGTTGCGGCAAAACGACGCTCATCAACCTTCTCATGCGTTTCTACGACCCCGACAGCGGCACAATCGAAGTGGAAGGCAAAGACATAACCAAAGTCACGAGAAAATCGCTTCGCGCAAGTTACGGCATGGTACTTCAGGACACGTGGCTCAAAAAAGGCACTGTGCGTGAAAATATAGCCTACGGCAAGCCCGACGCCACCGACGAAGAAATTATCGCGGCGGCAAAAGCGGCGCATATCCACTCGTTTATCACACGTCTTGAAAACGGCTACGATACGGTGCTCGGAGACGACGGCGGCAATATCTCGCAAGGACAGAAACAACTTCTGTGTATCGCGCGCGTTATGCTCACTCATCCCCCGATGCTCATTCTCGACGAAGCGACTTCGTCAATCGACACCCGCACGGAACTAAAAATTCAGCAAGCGTTTGAAGTGCTTATGAAAAACAAAACGTCTTTCATCGTCGCACACCGCTTGTCCACGATAAAGAACGCCGATTTGATACTGGTGATGAACAAGGGCAACGTCATAGAAAAGGGCACGCACGACGAACTGCTTGCAAAAGGCGGCTTCTATTGCAACCTTTACAACTCACAATTCGAACACTGATATTGTTTGTACGGAAAATCAAAAAGCGGAGCAATCACTCCGCTTTTTATTAAACACCGTTTATTCTCCGCAACTCGTTCTCTCTTATAGTAAAAAAACGCATCAAAATATAAAAATTTCAAAAATCAGTTGCAACAATCAATGATTTATGATATATTCAATCTTGCGCCGGCGTGGTGAAACTGGCAGACGCGC
>CALGEU010000032.1 GCA_937881285.1 uncultured Clostridia bacterium
CAAGCGATTTGACGATAAAATAGCATATAAGCCCCGTGACGATACCGGCGATTGCTCCTGCAAGCATCATATACGGCAGATAAACGAAAACGCTTTTGCCGACAAACAAACTTGCAACGCAAATTTGCATAAGATTGTGCACCATTCCGCCGATGACGGACACACCGCACACGCTGAACAATTTCGTTTTGTACAGCAGCGTCATGACAAGATACGCCGCAAGTGCCGACGGAATCGACCATGCAAGCGACGCCATATTTGCCGAAAATACGGCGTTCAAAAGACAACGAAGCACGAGAACTACGTAGCCGTCAAATGTGCCGACAAGCAAGAAACACGCAAGAAGCACAACATTGCCTATTCCTATCTTCGCATACGGAAGCGCAGGCACGATGGGCGGAATCATGCTTTCAATCAGCGACACGATGAGAGCAAGCGCAAGAAACGTTGCGTCGACCGCGACTCTTTTCGCCGTAAATTTGGCGTTCGATTTCAAATCCGTCTTTCTCATGTTATCGCGTCAATCTCCTTTGTAGAAACCGTAACGACAACCTTGTTCGGAAGACAAACTATTGTTCCGCCGTGTTTTCCGATTGCCTGCGCATGCGTGCAAAGTTGCTCGCGGCAATCGCTTTTTTCAACCGAAATACAACCGTTTTCAACCTTTATCGTCATTCTGCCGTCGAGAATATCGAAGACGTCGTCTTTTGTCAAATCAACCGTATACGCAAGTTTGCCGTCCACGTAAATCTCGGCAGTATCTGCGCCTTGTCTCAAAGAAAAAGCAATCGTAAGCGCAATAAGAATTATTATGACAACAACGACAAAAACGTCTCCGATTTTGAAAACGTCCTTGAAATTCGGTTTGTCTTTTTCAATTCTCTTTTTGCTCATTTATCGTGAAAAACGCACTTTATATATGCTTTTGCGTGACATAAAGTCTTTTTATTGTATTTCGACGTCAAAATTTCCGACTTTGACGCTTTGCAAATCCGACGTTATAATCAAGCCGCAAACACCGAGACTTTCAAGCAGTTGCACGCCTTTTTCTTTCCCGAGAACGACGACTGCGGTTGCAAGAGCGTCTCCCGTTGCGCCGTCGATTTGCAACGTGATTTTCTCACATTCTCCGTTTGCGTTTTCTACGTTGTCTTCAACGGATACGTTTTTCGTTATCACCGTGCAAGATACAACCGCTCCGTCTGCCGCTGTGGACACGGGATAACCTGTCTTTGGGTCTATAATGTGAGAATAATAAACCGCTTTGCCGTCTTTCATTGCGGTGTAATATCTTTCGTAGTCGCCGCTTGTAGACACGCACTCGCCGTCTTCAAGCGTGAATTTGGCATAATACGCTGTCGAGAAATTTCTGTCCGCTCTCGTCGGATTTGCAATTCCGATTTTATACGACTTGTTTCTCGCGCCGATGTTTCCGCCGAGATTTACGAGCATTTTACCGTCCGTTTTGAGAAGACTTTCGTTGACGGCATACCCCTTTGCGATACCGCCGAAATCGAGCATTGCGCCGTCAACCGTTTTCGTTATCGTCGAGTTTTCAAAGTCGAGAACGAATTTGTCAAAACCGACGAATTTCAGCGTTTCGTTTATCGCTTCGTCCGTTGGCGGAGTTATCTCCTGTCCTATTCTCCCG
>CALGEU010000033.1 GCA_937881285.1 uncultured Clostridia bacterium
CAATCATAAGGACATCGAGAAGTGGAGACTTGAAAAATCTCTTGAAATCACGATGCAAAATCGTCCCGACTTGTTTCACGAGTTGGATTTGAAAGAGTTTTTGCCGACGAAAAAGCCGAAACGCCGCAGATAACAGACAAAATTGTACTATTCTGCAATAGCGTTTTTCCGTACGATATGCGATATTGCACATTTTTATTAAAAAAAAGAAAAGGAGAAAGACAGTGAATATTCAATGGTTTCCCGGTCATATGACGAAAGCGATTCGCATGATGGAAGAAAATCTTCGTCTTGTCGATGCGCTCATTTACGTCATTGACGCAAGAGCGGTTTATTCTTGCGATAATCCCCTTTTCAACAAACTTTTGCAAGGCAAAAAAGTGCTTTACGTATTCAACAAATGCGATTTGGTTGACAAAGACGACCTTGCGCTTTGGTGCGAAGAATTCAAACGTCAGGGCAAACCTTTCGTTAAAGCGATTGGCACGTCGGGAGATTGCTCGCAAATCGTTGCAGGGCTCAAACAGGTCGTATCAGACAAAATCGAAAAATACGCCGCAAAAGGCGCAAAAATATCCGTTAGAGCAATGGTTGTGGGAGTTCCCAACAGCGGAAAATCGACAATTATAAACGCTATGGTCAAGAAAGCGAAAGCGGTGACGGGGGACAGACCCGGCGTTACGCGCGGAAAGCAGTGGCTTTCAATCGACAACGTTGATTTTCTCGACACCCCGGGCACGCTGTGGGGCAAGTTCGAAGACCAGAAAGTAGCGCATCATCTTGCATATATAGGTTCGATAAGAGACGACATTCTCGACGAGAGCGAACTTGCGTTCGATTTTCTCGACGAAATGAAAAAACTCTATCCGCAAAATCTCATCGACCGCTACAATCTGAGCGGAGAAAGCGACGATACGATTGCGCTTTTTGAAGAAATCGCAATGGCGCGCGGATTCAAACTTAAAGGAAATCAACCCGATTACGACCGCACGGCAAAGATGATAATAGACGAGTTCAGAAAGGGGAAACTCGGCAAAATTATGCTTGAAAAACCCAAGGCGAAACTCGTTCTCAAAGAAAACTGAAAACAAGATATATCGAATAAAATCGATATTCTAAGCATACAAAATTCGTTTTTTCGACGATTTCACTAAAAGAAAACTAAGGATAAAATTATGGTCAGACCCGAAGATCTTATGACGTATGAAAATCAACTTCGCGAAAAAGGCTATCGCTATATTTGCGGAGTGGACGAAGTTGGACGCGGTCCGCTAGCAGGACCTGTAACTTGCAGCGCTGTCATTATGGATCTTGACGATCTCATAGTCGGCGTAAACGACAGCAAAAAGGTGTCGAAAAACAAGCGCGAAAAACTTTTCGACGTCATTTTATCAAAAGCCGTCGCAGTGTCAACAGTATCTTATCCGCCCGAAA
>CALGEU010000034.1 GCA_937881285.1 uncultured Clostridia bacterium
CCGTCGCGCTTGAAACTCCATTGCGAATAACTTTCGTTGTCGCTGAGATAGTCCTTTGCGTAAGTCAGCACTTTGTTGACCGTGATGACGCCTTCGGTGACCAAATCCACGCCTTCTATTTCAGATATGGGCGGAACGTCGGGTGCTTCGAAGTTGAGCGTCGCTCTGCACGGTTTTCCAAGATACTTTGCCGCAATGGACGAAGTCGTGCCGCCGCAAACGATATGCTTGCCTTCCTTTGAGAAGAACAGGGACATCATTCTGTCGCAATCGTCGGGATTTGACGGCGGACCGAAAAGTATATTCATCGGCTCGCGCTTGCGGATGCGAATGACGCACGCCGTCGTATCGTCGCCCGGTTTCTCTCCATAGAGTTTGTTGCACTCGTCGACGAGTATGGTGGAAAGCGTTTTTGCGGTGTATCCCACCATGCTGATGCTTTCCATAAACGAGATTATGTCTTCTCTCTTCCAACCAAAATTGTAAGAGATGCCGAGCCCTGCGTGCGGACAGCCGTCGCTCATAAGAACGAACAGGTCGTTTTCAAACAGGGTCACGGTTGATTTGTAGATTTTTTTGCCACCGATTATCATCTCCGTGCGCGGATACTCGTAGTTTTGTCCGTCGCGCAAAAGAATGATTTGCGGATTGTCGTATTGAATGAGTTCGGCTTCTCTGTTGTTAACAAGATGCACGATTGTGAACGTCGAATACGCAACGCCGCGCACCGAGCATATCGGCAACGTAGCGGCAATCGTCTCGACGCAATCTTCGAGCGTCAAACCTTCCGCCATCATAGTGGAAATGATTTTGCTCGTGAGCGTTGAGAGTATGCTCGCTTTCACGCCGCTTCCCAAACCGTCGGCAAGCACGATGACCGTGGAGTCTTCGCCCTGATTGACGACGTCAACGTGGTCTCCGCACAACTGCTCGCCAACGTGATTTATGCTTTTGTAGCCGATGTCGGCACACAAATCATTCATCTTTGATAGACTCCTTCAATTTGGTCAATGCGATTTTTGTTTCCGCCGCCGTTTCGCCAAGCAAGGACGCAATTTCCTGAACGATGCGCATTTGCTTGTCGACGACCTTATCGGCAGTCTCTATGGTCTGCTTCGAGATGCTTTCTTTCTTTTCTCTTTCGTTCTCTTCGTCGGTGATGTCGCGCATTATGCCGATATAAAGATGATTGTCGGTGTCGTATATGACGGTAAGTTCGATATATCTTTTATATTCGGCAAGATAAAGTCTGCGATTGTGCACGTTAAACTTGCGTTTCTGCACTTCGTAGAAGACTTTCGGGTCCATAATACGCACGACGTTTTCGCCGAGAACGTCGGAAGACGAACGTATGTTCATAATCTTCCTTGCCGCGTTGTTTATCTGTTGCACTTCAAACGAATCGTTGAGAACGATGATTCCGTTCGGCGTATTGTTGACGATTCTGTCGGAGAAACCTTCCGCCTTGTCTTTAAGGAAAGGCAGACACATCGACACTTCCGCCTTGCCCTGGCAAATTGCGATTGCCTTTTCTCTACAAGTGTTGTAGCCGCAACTGCCGCAGTTGAGTTCGTCTCTCTTGCTCATCTTGCCCATCTGGCGCAACGCGCTTGCAATCTCTTCTTCGGTTGGCATTTTGCGTTCGCGCTCGATTTGCGAGAAGTGCTTTCTTATATCCGCCGAAGCAGGTTGTTCCACCTTGAAATCTTTCTTGCCTGCATAGTTTGAAACCGCAAGATACTCTCTCACTGGAGACGGGTGGTATTTTTCCATAACGGGACCGCCCACGCAACTTCCCACGCAAGACGACATCTCTATAAAAGCGTGATGTATATTGCCTTGCTCTATGTCTTTGAGCGCGGAAATGCAGTTCTCTATGCCGTCAATCGCCATATAGTCGTAACCGGGCTCGTCGAGATTCATGGTTTTGAGAATACCGCCCGTGGTCGGGAAGAATCTCGCTCTGCTCTCTTCTGTGCTGTCGACTTCGTGTTCAAGGACGATTCCTTCCTTGTTGAGCCACTCCGTCAACTCTTCGTAAGTAAGCACGGCGTCGACGATGCCCTGATAGTGAGACGCTTCGTCCTTTTTGGCGACGCAAGGACCGATAAACACGGTTTTTGCGCCCGGGTGTCTCTTCTTTATGTCCGCACAGTGCGCCTGCATGGGAGAAAGCACGTCGGCAAGATAGGGCAATTCTTTTGGAAAATACTTCTGTATGAGAAGATTGACCGTATGGCAACAAGACGATATGACTATATCTCTCTTTTCTTCTCTCAAAAGTCTTTCGTATTCGTTCTTGACGACGGTTGCGCCGAGAGCGGTCTCTTCAACGTCGGCAAAACCGAGTTTTTTGAGCGCGTCTCTCATCGCGCCTATTCCGACGCCTTCGTAATTGGCTATAAAAGACGGAGCGAGAGACACGTAAACCGGGTCTCCCGAATTGATAAGCACTTTCGCTTTTTCCGTCTCGTTGACGATTTCTTTTGCGTTTTGCGGACACACGACGAAGCAGTGACCGCAAAGAATGCACTCGTCACCGATTATGTGCGCCTGATTTCCCGAAAAGCGAATGGCTTTGACGGGGCAATGTCTGATACATTTGTAGCAGTTTTTGCAGTTCGATTTCTTTAAGGTAAGACAATCCATATCAACTCCTGTCGGCGTCGACGAGCGGCAAAACGTGTTCTTTGAAGAACTCGGAAAAGCCTTCTTTCGTAACTCCGACGTACACGTCGTCGTTGACAGACACCGTCACTCCCACTCTGTTGCACTTGCCGAGACAAAAACTGCCGGCAAGGATAATCTCGTCTTCGAGATGGCGGTTTTCGATTTCCGCTTTGAACATCTCCACGATGTCCTGCGAACCTTTGATGTGACAGGCGCTGCCAACGCAAATCTGTGCGATAATCATATCATTATACCCTTGCAAGTATCTCTTTGTCAAAGAACTCTTGCGTCGTTTCGGGAGAAACCGAGAAAAACGCGTCGTCCACGCTTACGCAAACGCCTTGTTGGCACTTGCCCATGCAGAACGTTCCGCCGAGTTCGACCTTTTCTTTAAGGTCGTGCTCTGCAATGAGATTTTGCAACTGTTCCACCACTTGACGTGAACCTTTGATGTGGCACGAACTGCCGATACACACTGTAACTCTCATAATAATCTATATTCCCCTTGTATCTTATTGGAATTCGGCAACGTCAACCCACGACATAAGGAAGTCGCGTTCCTGAGCATTGCCTTTGACAGATTGAGACGCCGCAACGATAGGCATCCATTTCTGCACGTATTTCTTTTCGGTGTGGCTCTTTTCGCAGAACAAATCGAGATATTTCTCTGCCGCTTCCGCATCCCCCGCAAGCAAGAAGAGCATATAAGTTCTCGCAACGTCCGCAGACGCATTGCCTTGCGTTGCGTGCGACCAGTCGATAAAATACGCTTCGCCGTCGTCGGTGATGATGATGTTGGACGGGTTGAAGTCGCCGTGGCAAAGTTTGTTGTGCTTGGGCATGCCTTCAAGTCTCGTGTGCAATTCATACTTCACCGCGTCGTCAAGATCGGTAAGATTGATTTTTCTGTTCATCTTGTCGCGAAGTTTCGTGAGCAACGGGCATTTCTTGGACTGAACGAGAATTTGAAGATCTACGAATTTTTCGAGATATTCGTCTTTCTTGTCGGGATTTTCCTGCATAAGTCTGTCAAGCGTCTTGCCCTTGATAAACTCGGACACGATAGCCCACTTGCCGTCGATTTTCGTGACTTCGATGATTTTGGGGACGTTGAGTCCCGTCTCTTCGACTCTGGCTTGATTGAGTGCTTCGTTGAGAACGTCGACTTTGGAGAAGTCTTCGTCAAAAAGTTTCACGCAATACTCGCCGTCGCGATAGACCGTCTTGTTGGTTCTTACGGCTATGATTCTGTCAAGATTCATAAATTTCTCCTTATATTTTCACGCTCAGACTTCGACGTGTTTGCCGTAGTAAGCGTTGAGATACATTTGTTTGATTTCGCTCATCAGCGGATATCTCGGGTTTGCGCCGGTGCATTGGTCGTCGAACGCTTGTTCAACCATTGCGTCGAGACGGTCAAGGAAGTCTTTCTCGTCCGGGACATAATCCTTGATGGTGGGCTTGATGCCGACTCTTGCTTTGAGTTCGTCGATAGCCTTGATGAGATTGTTGAGTTTTTCTTTGTCGTTCTTGCCCTTGATGCCGAGATAATCTGCGACTTCCGCATATCTTGCGAGAGTGTGCGGATAACCGTATTGTGGGAACGTACCCATCTTTCTCGGAGTTTCGCTTGCGTTGAAACGAAGCACTTCGTCAATCATGAGCGCGTTTGCAACACCGTGCGGAAGATGATGGAACGCACCGAGTTTGTGAGCCATGGAGTGGCACACGCCAAGGAACGCGTTTGCAAATGCCATACCTGCCATAGTTGCCGCGTTTGCCATTTTCTCTCTTGCTTCGGGGTCGTTTGGACCGTTGTCGTAGGCTCTGGGAAGATATTCGAATATCATCTTGAGCGAACGCATTGCAAGAGAATCGGTATAATCGGTTGCGAGCATTGCCGCGATTGCTTCAAGGTCGTGCGTGACTGCGTCGATACCGCTTGCCGCCGTGAGTCCTTTCGGTGCGCTCATGTGGAAGTCTGCGTCGATGATTGCCATGTTCGGCAAAAGTTCGTAGTCAGCGAGCGGATACTTGACCCCCGTCTTTTCGTCGGTGATGACCGCAAACGGAGTGACTTCGGAGCCTGTACCTGCAGAAGTCGGGATTGCGATGAAGTATGCCTTTTCGCCCATCTTGGGGAACGTGTACACTCTCTTTCTGATATCCATGAAGCGCATTGCCATGTCAAGGAAGTCGACTTCGGGATGTTCGTACATAACCCACATAATCTTGCCTGCGTCCATTGCAGAGCCGCCGCCGAGTGCGATGATGCAGTCGGGCTTGAACGCTTTCATTTGAGCCGCGCCTTCTTTTGCGCATGCGAGCGTCGGGTCGGGAGCGACGTCAAAGAACGTGGTGTGTTGGATGCCCATTTCGTCGAGTTTGTCGGTGATGGGTTTGGTGTAACCGTTGTTGTACAAGAAACTATCGGTCACGATAAACGCTTTCTTTTTGCCCATGACGTTTTTGAGTTCGTCAAGAGCGACGGGCAAGCAGCCTTTCTTTATATAAACCTTTTGCGGTGTTCTGAACCAAAGCATGTTTTCTCTCCTTATTGCGACGGTCTTGATGTTGATGAGATGTTTTACGCCGACGTTTTCCGAAACGGAGTTTCCGCCCCAGGAACCGCAACCGAGCGTGAGCGACGGAGCGAGTTTGAAGTTGTACAAATCGCCGATACCGCCTTGAGACGACGGAGTGTTGACGAGAATACGGCAGGTTTTCATTCTTGCCGCGAATTCGTCGAGTTTCGCTCTTTGAGTGACCGCGTCGAGATAAATGGAAGACGTGTGTCCGTAACCGCCGTCGGCTACGAGTCTTTCCGCTTTGTCAAACGCTTCGTTTATATCTTTCGCTCTGTACATTGCAAGTACGGGAGAGAGTTTTTCGTGTGCGAATTCTTCGCTGAGTTCAACGCTTTCCACTTCACCGATGAGAATCTTGGTGTCTTGCGGAACGTCGAATCCTGCGAGTTTTGCGATGGTGACGGGTTTTTGACCGACAATCTTTGCGTTGAGTGCACCGTTGATGAGAATGGTCTTACGCACTTTTTCGGTTTCTTCGGGGTTAAGGAAGTAGCAACCGCGGTCTGCAAATTCTTTCTTTGCCTTGTCGTATACGCCGTCGAGAACGATGACGGATTGTTCGCTTGCGCAAATCATGCCGTTGTCGAACGTCTTGGAATGAATGATAGAGTTGACTGCAAGCACTACGTCTGCCGTATCGTCGATGATTGCGGGAGTGTTGCCTGCGCCGACGCCCACTGCCGGTTTGCCGCTGGAATATGCCGCTTTGACCATTCCCGGACCGCCCGTTGCGAGAATGATGTCCGCTTCCTTCATGACAAGGTTGGTCATTTCAAGGCTTGGAACGTCAATCCAGTCGATGATGTTTTCGGGTGCGCCTGCCGCAACGGCCGCGTCGAGAACGACTTTTGCCGCCGCAATCGTGGACTTTTTGGCTCTGGGGTGCGGGCTGATGATGATGCCGTTTCTCGTCTTGAGAGCAAGAAGCGTTTTGAATATTGCCGTGGACGTGGGGTTGGTGGTCGGAATAACCGCCGCGATAAGTCCGATAGGCTCTGCGATTTTTATCGTGCCGTACGCCTTGTCTTCTTCGATGACGCCGCAAGTCTTGGTGTGTCTGTACGCGTTGTAGATATATTCGGATGCATAATGGTTCTTGATGACCTTGTCTTCGACGATACCCATGCCCGTTTCTTCAACAGCGAGTTTTGCAAGGGGGATTCTCATCTTGTTTGCCGCAGTTGCCGCAGCAAAGAAGATTTTGTCCACTTGTTCTTGCGTGAAAGTTGCATACTCTTTTTGCGCTCTGCGCACGCGAGCAATCGCTTCTTCGAGTTTTTCCACTCCGTCAACGACGATTTGGTTTCTTTCCATGTTGATTCTCCTATCAGTGTTATCAAAATTTTTTTGCTATCGTAATTCGCTTATCGAACATTCGATAACTATTTATCGATATAATTATATCTACACCCGATAAGAGTGTCAAGCGATTATAAGCGGTATATCAATATTTTTTTATCAATAATACCGACAATAACGCAAGAGTGTATGCTTTTCTTCCGATTGCCGAATTCTTCCGTTGTGTAATCTAAATAGATTACCCCGTCTTCCCGACTTTTTG
>CALGEU010000035.1 GCA_937881285.1 uncultured Clostridia bacterium
TTCAATGCCATTGCGCACCTTGCTTATTTGTTGAAGTTTTTAAGAAGAGTCACGGCAATCGCCTTGTCCACGATGACGTAGTCGATATTGCCGTTGAGCATAGCCTGCACCGCAAGACCGGGCGCGTCGAAGCCGTTGAATTCGATATTTGCATATCCGCCGAATTCCAAAGACTCGTTGCCTTTGATATATTGTTGTCCCGTAGTTCCCGTCTGTCCGCCGATTTTTGCGCCTTTCAACGACGAAAGCACGCTTTCGATTTCCGCTTTCGTGGTGCAATAATCAAACGGCGTCACGGAGTTCGCTTTCACGATAAGCACTTGCGTCGTGTCGTAATACGGATTTGAGAAATTGACGATTTTCGCGCGGTCTTCGGATATCGTGAGTGCCGCCATACCGATGTCGTATTCCGCCTTCGTTTCCACTGCCGGCACGACTGCGTCGAATTCCATGTGCACGACAACGAGCGTTTTGCCGAGTTCATCTGCGATGAGTTGAGCGATTTCGATGTCTATACCTGCGATTTTCGCTCCGTTGTAATACTCAAACGGCGCAAAATCTATGTTGGTCGCAACGACAAGTTCATCGTCCGCTCCGCTCGGAGTGGTCTTAATCGAAGACGAGCCGAAAGACGCAAGTTCGTCCCCCGTAGCGTTGAGATATTTGCTCATAATCTCGTCGATTTGCGTTTTCTTGCTCTCGAGAACCGCATTCACAGATTCTTTGAGCGCGTCGTCGGACTTTTTGAAAATGAAAGCGTATTGTTCGCTTGAAAGTTCGACGTTGACCATATCGATTTGCTTTCCGTTTGCCGATGACGAATTGCACGCGACGAGCGCAATGCACGATGCGCAAACGACGATAAGCGTAAGTATTGAAATAAGAATTTTTCCTGATTTTTTCATAGTTTTTATCTCCGTGTGATACGAGAAGCAATAATAACAATTATTGCATATTTTTGCAACCGTTTTTGCATATATTCTTAAAAATTATTTTATTTTATGCAAATTTATTTTTTATTCAGTATTTTTATACAATTTTAGCAATATTTTATACAAATATGCATTACATCTTAGCGGTCGGGTGCAAAATTCGAGATTGACGAAAGCGAGTATATTGATATAATATTTATAAATAAAACGTTTTTGAAAAACGAAAAGGAGCGCATTATGTCGCGCATAACCACTTTTTATATTACGTCATACGAAAAAATGCTGGACAGAGCCAAACGCACTTTTGAAAATTGCTTTGACGGTGACGTCGAATTTATCGATTTCTGTATCGATGAACCGACAATTTCGGACGGTGCGATTGAAAAAGCAAAATCATCCGACGCCGTTTGGTACTTTGCACCGCACTTTTCAAGCGCAACCGCGCCGCTGTCTCTTATACGAGCAAAACTCGG
>CALGEU010000036.1 GCA_937881285.1 uncultured Clostridia bacterium
ATAACCAAAGAATTGACGGACACGCTTCGTAAGAACAAGACTATTGACTGGCAAAAGAGAGAGTCCGCTCGTGCAAAGATGAGAATGCTTATAAAGAAACTTCTCAAAAAACACAAGTATCCGCCAGAGGGAATGGATGATGCCGTTCAAACGGTTATGACCCAGTGCGAGCTTTGGACGGATAACATAATGGACTAAAAGGGGGACTCTATATGGATAACGAAAAGAAAGGATATATTTACATACTTACAAACCCGTCATTTCCCGATTATGTCAAAATCGGTTATGCGGACGATGTACCAAGCAGAGTTAAGCATCTAAATCAAACGGAATGCACGCCGTATGCGTTCCGCATTTATGCAACATATGAGGTGGAGACTCGTCTCACCGATATGAAACTGCATACTATGATTGATAAACTTAACCCGGAACTGCGCTCTCGTGACGAAATCGACGGGAAAAAGCGTGTAAGAGAGTTCTACTCTATATCTGCCGAGGATGCTTATCAAATTTTTGAAGCAATGGCGGAAATCCACGGAACAACAAATAAACTAAAAAAATGGGCAATTTCCAAGTCCGATGCGAAACAGGAAGAAGCGGCAAAAACAATAGCAAGGCAAAGAAGAGAAAAATTCGAATTTGCTAAAATAGGCATACCTGTGGGAGCGGAGTTGGAGTTTATCCACGATAGAAGTATTAAAGTCACGGTTGCCGATGAAAAGAGAAAAGTCCTTTACAACGGAGAAGAGTGGACTTTGAGCGCTTTGGCAAAAGTATTGTTGAAAAGAGATGGTGAAGTGCAAGGTACACTTCATTTCTCGTACAAGGGTGAGACTATTTCCGATTTAAGAGACAGGCTCGAAGATTGCAATTCTGATTAAATCCATTGAAAATTCGAAATAGAAAAACGCGCTGTTTGGGAAAACCCAGATAGCGCGTTATCTTTATTTTCGGTCGACTTTTATGATGTCGACTTGCTTGCCTTTGGCTTTCGCGTACTGAATTGTGTGCCAAGTGCCGCCAGATTGCTCGCCATTCCAAACGGCAAGGACTGTGTTGGAGTGGTCTACCATATAATCGTTTCGCACGAGCATGCAGGCACGGAAGTAGTGGTCGTTGACCATCGTGACCTTGTCGGCTTTTTCGAGTATTTCTTTATAGCGGGCGGTTTCGGTGGGAGACCATTTCAGGGTTTGATTCGGACAGGGGATAGCACATTCCAACTTGACGTCAAGGTCGTAATGCTCCCTAAATTGAATGACGGTTTCGGCAAAGTCCATATCAACGCCGAGTGCCATACCAGTAATAAAATGGTCATAACCATTTTCAAGATAATCAGCAATAGTACAAGCAAGGGACTCGATATACTCTTCGTATTCGGGTCCTTCTTTTTTATATCCCCAAGGTAATTTTGCAGGACGATGCCCGGTAACGCAAACAGTCTTCATAATTTCTTCCTTTCCGCACCTATTATACCAAAATACTGGGCGAAAATCAAGCACTACTAAACCTACGCACAGTATTTTACGGAATAAAAAGTTTATACTATTACAGAGCCGAAGTTTAGTAAAAGGAGGTGCAGTCATGACAATAGCAGAAGCACTGTCAGCGAGATTGACAGAACTGATGGAAGAGAAGCACTTGACCGCATACCGCCTTTCGATGCTTACAGGCGTAAATCAAACAACGATAGGGGACATCAAGTATAAGCGGAACACGGCTGTTAATGTCCGAATCCTTTTTGAATTGTGCCAAGGGTTAGGCATTGAGATCGTGGAGTTCTTCAATAGTCCGCTATTCAGTACGGAAAATATCATAGATTAGAGTAGGCAGTCGGCAAGGCTGCCTATTTTTTTTGTGAAATATCCGTTTCAGAAGTGAATTTTTTGTTTGCTTCGTACTCGCTTCTATATTTTTTCCGTCCGTTTTTATCTTCGATGTGTGTATAATATTTGGTCAGTTTAAAACTTTTGCAAGAAGACCAACACGTTAGAATAAAGCCGATAAATCCTAAAACAATAAAATCATTGATATTTTACACAAAAAAAATACAAGAAAATAAAAAACCAATCCGCCACTGGTGCGGATTGGTAAAGTGTGGTGGAGACAAGGGGATTCGAACCCCTGGCCTTTTGAATGCCATTCAAACGCGCTACCAACTGCGCCATGCCCCCGTTGTAGGATTGAGATCAATGTTTTGTTTTCGGCAGCGAAATGCACCGAACAATCCTGAAGACGAATAGATAAATCCGTTCGATTGCTTGAATATATTACATCATTTTTGAAAGATATACAAGCATTTTTCACGATTTTGCTTTGAGCGGTGAACATTTTTGACACAAATGCGCATATTGTATGCTTAAAAAGTTTTAAGAAATGGGATTTATGGTTGATTGTTGCGCTAAATGCTGATAGAATAGATACATAGCGTCGAAGTGTTTGACGCTAAATAAAGGATATGTGGTGAAATTATGAGTGAAAATTCCGCACCCGCAAAGGTCGGAGCAAAGCAAAAGATCAACGGCTTTGTTCACAAATTGTTCGGCTCGACTCCCGGCGACGGCGAGATGCAACCCAAAGAAGGCATAAGTTATTCTCTTTGCGGTTTCGGGCAGAACCTTATTTGCACGATCATCGGATCGTATCTAACCGTATTTATGACGGACGCAATCGGCTTCAATGCGTTGGCGGTTGCAATCCTTATGTTGGCCGCGCGCGTATACGACGCACTCAACGACCCGATTATGGGTTCTATCGTTGACCGTACGCGTACGAAGTGGGGCAAATGCCGCCCGTACATGAAGTGGATGGCATTCCCGATTGCCGCAATGACGGCTATATGCTTCTTGCCGTGGTATCCGAACAACGACGGCGGTTTTGCGGCACTTTCCGTTATGTACATAATTTGGGGTATGGTGTACACGGTTGCGGACGTTCCGTACTGGGGACTTTCAACCGCAATGAGCAACGATACGTATCGTCGTGGCAACTTGCTCACCATTGCGCGTTTGTTCTGCACGGCGGGCGCAGGTATCATCA
>CALGEU010000037.1 GCA_937881285.1 uncultured Clostridia bacterium
TCACAAAAACTCTCGCAAAACTCGGCAGCGACCTTAAAAAGCCCGACGCAACGACGGTCCTTGACGAAGAGCATTATATGCAAATCATCGGAGATATGTCCCCGAGCGAAATGATAATGATAGGTCGCCACACCGCAGAAAAACTAGAAAAGCTCAACATTCGCACAATTCGCGACCTTGCAAATGCTGACAGAACCGCTCTTCGCTATCAATTCGGAGTCATCGGAGACGCTCTCGTCAACGCCGCGCAAGGTGTGGAAACCGAAGAAGTGAAACGCTACTACGACGTGCGTATCCCAAAAAGCATTTCAAAAGGCACGACCACTCCGAGAAACATACAGACGGCAGACGAAGCAAAAATCGTCATCTACGCACTATCCGAAATGGTGGCGGTGCAACTGCGCGGATACGGTCTCGTGGCAAACGGCGTGTATCTGTCAATCAAAAATCCCGCGCTCAACTGGACGTCGAAGCAAATTCCGCTGTCGCCTGCAAGCGCAAATTCGGGTGATATCGCAAAAGCCGCGTTCAATCTGCTTTGCAAAATTCACAATTTCAGCGAACCGCTCCGCGCAATAACCGTAGGCGCAATAAGACTGTCAGACAAAAACGAAGTGCAAATAAGTCTTTTTGACGAACCCGACGGAAAAAAAGAAAAACTCGAAGGTACGATTGACGAGATACGTAAAAAGTACGGCTACAAATCGGTGCAACGCGGACTGCTTCTGAAAAACGACCTTACGGGCAACCTGCACGAAGAAGACGATTTCAGACCTTTCCATCAATCGAAATCAACCTGACCACGACTTATTTTATGTCCGCGCTGTTCAAGGCGGACTTTTTTATTCGATTTTTCGATAGATTTTCAATCTTGCAACAAAATCGTTTCATTACACCTATCGTGTTCTGTAATCTGAATTTTTGTTTGCTTTTACCTATAAAACGCTAAAACCGGCTCAATTTTGCTTTTACCATAATACTTCTCGTGTTTTAAATAAACAATAATCAACACTTTTCGTATTTCAAAATATAAATACACATATCGTGTTTTATCTCGAAAAATCAATAAAAAAGACAAAAGAACTGATTATAAGCGTCCTACACCGCATATTTGATTTTCGGACAAAAATTCCTCTGTTAATATTTAGAAACGGCTTGTCAAATCGTTTTACAAGGTTGTTAATTTTCTTTATAATGAATTTGTAAGTATAGACATAGAGAGACTAGATCTCCAACGGCGCGCTCGGCGCGCAAACGCTTATAATATGACACCTGTTCAAATCGCAACGGCAGTTCTGACACTGATCGCAGGCATCGGCATTTTTCTCATCGCGTGCACGATGATGAGTTCAAATCTCGAATCGGTCAGTTCAAACAAACTCAAAAAACTTTTTGCTCGCACGTCAAAGAGCAAACTCGTGGGCGTCGGCATAGGCACGGTGGCAACCGCGGCAATTCAAAGTTCGGGCGCAACCAGCGTCATGGCCATAGGTTTCGTCAACGCAGGCATTATGTCGCTAATGCAGGCGGCAACCGTGATTTACGGCGCAAACATAGGAACTACCATCACGGGACAAATCACCGCGCTCGGCATGTTCGACAACACAATCTCGACGGGCGTCGTGTTTGCAACGTTTGCGGGAATCGGTGCGTTCGTCATGGCTTTTGCAAAGAAAGACGTCGTCAAAAAAGTCGGCGGTATACTCGCAGGCTTCGGCATGCTTTTTGTCGGTCTCGATATGATGAGCGGCTCTATGGGCGACTTTGCAAAACTCGAATCCGTCAAAAACTTTCTCGCTCTTATAAAAAATCCTATCTTGCTCGTTCTCATAGGCGCGGTGTTCACCGCAATCATTCAAAGTTCGTCGGTTATGACTTCGGTTGCGATAACTATGGTTTTCACGGGGCTCATATCTCTCGATCAGGGCATTTATCTCACTATGGGATCGAACATCGGATCGTGCGTCGTTGCGATAATCGCAGGTATCACGTCAAGCACAAACGCAAAGCGTACCGCTCTAATTCACCTTTTATTCAATATATCGGGCGTCATCGTGTTCATGCTCGTTGCGATGATGATGAGAGAAATTTCGAAAGCGGTAACTCCCGAAAGAGTGATAACATTCGGTTGGCTGTTTGAAAAGATGTTCCCCGGCGCACCGCAGACGCAACTTGCAATGTTCCACACAATATTCAACGTGATAACGGTAATTTTCATGCTTCCGCTCACGAATTTGCTTGTGAAACTCGTCACAAAGATAATTCCCGACAAGAAAAAGACGGAAGAACCGCAGGAAAAACTCCACTATATCGACGAGCACATGCTTTCAACGCCGCCTATTGCGGTTGCACAGGTCAAAAACGAAATCGTCAATATGGCGGAAATCGCATTGCACAATTTCGACCTTGCGTGCGACATCGTTTGCACGCTCGATTATACGAACGTCGAAACTTTCCGCAAAAACGAAAACGAATTGAATTTCCTGAACAAAGAAATCGCGCGTTTCGTCGTAAGATTGTCAAATCTTGAACTCAACGACCAGGACCATATCTATCTTGCCACGACTTTCCATACGATTTCCGACCTTGAACGAGTCGGAGACTACGCAGAAAACATCGTGGAATACGCAGATAAGCTCAAAAACTCCGAACAGTCGTTCTCCGAAACGGCCGTCGGCGAAATAAGAAACATGCAACAGCAAATCGAATATTTGTTCCAGAAAGTCATGAAAGCGTACGTAAACGTCGACGCACATTCTCTCGACGAAGCAAACGAAATCGAAGAAAGCATCGACGCGCTCACCGAAGAAATGGAACAAAACCACATAAAACGCATGCGCGAAGAACTTTGCACGCCCGACGTCGGCGCTCAATATCTGTCGCTTACGTCCGACTCCGAACGTGTTGCAGACCACTTCATAAACGTTGCAAAATCGATAAAAGAACTCTCGCTCAAAGCGGAATAACGCTATAAACAAAATTTGCATATGCGAATTAAAGGCATATTAAACGGTAGAAAATGAAACTTGCAATCGCAACCAACAATCAACACAAACTTCAGGAAATCAGAGCCATTCTCGGCGATTCGTTTGAAGAATTGCTTTCGCTCAAAGATTTGGGCATAGACGTCGACGTCGAAGAAACCGGCACGACGCTCGAAGAAAACGCGCTCATCAAGGCTCGCACCATTCTCGCTTTGTCGGGAATTGCCACGCTTGCCGACGATACGGGACTTATGGTCGACGCACTGAACGGCGCACCGGGAGTATATTCGGCTCGCTATGCGGGAGAAGAACACGACGACGCAAAAAACCGCGCGCTGCTTCTCAAAAATCTTGACGGCGTAAAAGACCGCTCCGCGCATTTTGCAACGGTTATAGCACTGTGTTATCCTGACGGAAAAACGCTGACGGCAACGGGACGCGTCGACGGCGAAATTTTGCTGTCGGAACGCGGAACGGAAGGTTTCGGATACGATTCCTTGTTTTTCTCGACCGAACTTGGCAAAACGTTTGCCGAAGCGACGCAGGCTGAAAAAAATTCTGTCAGTCATCGCGGACGCGCGCTGAGAGCAATGCTAGAACTTGTGAAATCTCAAGAAAGATGACAACGATAACCGTTTTTTCAGACAGCCACGGAACGCCGCTCCCCACAAAACTCACAAGCGTTGCATCGGAAAGCAATCTCGTGTTTTTTCTCGGCGACGGAATACTTTCGCTCGGAGATATGCTTTTGCACAAGGGGCTTCATGCGGTCAAGGGCAATTGCGACCCGTCGTGCGGTTTTTGCGACGAAGAAGTCGTGGAAGTCGAAAACGTGCGTATTTTGCTCACTCACGGCGACAAATATCGCGTGAAGAGCGATTTGACGTCTCTTTATATGCGTGCGCGCGAACTCGAATGTAATCTCGTGCTGTACGGACACACGCACTTTGCCGACGTTCAGGAATATGCAGGAGTTACGCTCGTAAACCCCGGCGCAATATACTCCGCTCGCACCGGTGCGCCGTCATACGCCTACGTCGTGGTTACGAACGGAAAATTTGTCGTCAAAATAGTAAATCTTACTTGAATTTCTTGACATAAAATCGCCGATGTGATAATATTGTCAAGCATTGAATAGAATATGCGACTTTTCGTTGCGTCTTCATTCGATATGCGGGTGTAGTTCAATGGTAGAATGTCAGCCTTCCAAGCTGATTGCGTGGGTCCGATTCCCATCACCCGCTCCATATATCTTCAGATTGTTGAAGATATGAGCCTGTAGCTCAGCAGGATAGAGCAACGGCCTTCTAAGCCGTGTGTCGGGAGTTCGAATCTCTTCAGGCTCGCCATTATGGTGGATATAGCGCAGTTGGTTAGCGTGCCAGGTTGTGGCCCTGGAGGTCGTGGGTTCGAATCCCACTATTCACCCCATAATGAACGATACTCTGCAAAGAGTTCATATATC
>CALGEU010000038.1 GCA_937881285.1 uncultured Clostridia bacterium
CCGTCGATATTCTCTTCCGTTCCGCCTGCCGTGACGAGAACTCTCTTTCCTGCAAAATCCTGAACGGGAGTGAGATATTCGACGATTTTGTCGACGATGTCTTTCGGCTCTGCCATACGCCCTTTGCCGACGTCTCCGCATGCAAGAAGTCCTACGGCACTGTCGCAGAACATATCGCCGCGCTCTTTGAGCACTCGCATATTCTCCTGCGTTGCAGGGTCTTCGTACATATTGCAGTTCATTGTCGGGCAAATAAGTTTTTGCGCATTGCACGCAAGATAAGTCGTCGTGAGCATATCGTCTGCAATTCCGTTTGCAAATTTTGCAATGACGTTTGCAGTCGCCGGGGCAACTACGAGAATATCCGCTTTTTTCGCAAGCGAAATATGGTTGATGTCAAACACTTTGACAGGCTCGAAAGCGTTGGTAACCACCGCAGATTTCGCAAGCGTCTGGAACGTCAATGGCGTGACAAACTCCCGAGCGTTGTCCGTCATAACGACGTCCACGTTTGCGCCCAGTTTTTTGAGACGAGACACTATCTCGCACGCTTTGTAAACGGCAATTCCGCCGCTCACGCCCAACACAACGTTCTTTCCGTACAGCATGAAAAACCTGCCTGTCGATAAAATCGCTTACGTTCAGTCGCGAACGATTTTGATTTTGTCTTCGTAGATTTCTTTGCAAGCGAGAGAAATGGGCTTCATTCCGCTCTTTGCAAGATAATCGCTTTCGCTCGTGACGAGTTCGCGAGTGCGTTTTGCAACTGCGACTGTGAGTGCGTATCTGCACTCTGCGTGTTTGATAAGTTTGTCAATCGGGGGATCGATCATCATAACTTTTATTCTCCGTTTCTTTTATTTATATTCGTTGCAACTTGCGTTGCGTTTCGACTTTGTCGTGCAAAACCGATTTTCAGTTTTGCGAGTTTTCCTTTGCATACTTTTCGTTGAGTTCCTTGCGTTTGTTTTCAAGGAACGCGACGATTTTGTTCGAGCAATCGAGTGCCACGTCGTTTACGACCACGAAATCGTAAAACGGTATCGCTTTGCGCTCGAATTCAATCTCGTCAAGACGTTTTTTGAGACTGTCGGGGGTTTCGCTTCCCCTGCCGACGAGACGCTTTTTGAGTTCTTCGAGAGACGGCGGATTGATAAACACCGTCACGGCGTCGGGATACACTTTTTTGATGTTTTTTGCGCCTACACTGTTGATGTCGAGAAGTATGTCGTAGCCTTCGGAGAGCAATCTGTCGATTTCGCATTTCAGCGTGCCGTAGCAGTTCGTAAAAGTGCGCGTATATTCGACGAATTCGTTGTTTGCGACTCTACGTGCAAACTCTTCTTCAGTGACGTAATAATAATCGACGCCTTCTTTTTCGCCGGCTCTAGGCTTTCTCGACGTGCATGACACCGAAAAACGAAGATTCGGCATTGCGTCGAACATGTGCGAGATGACAGTGCTTTTGCCCACTCCGCTGAAGCCCGAGATGACTATCAACATACCGCGTTTTTGCATAAGTGTAAACTCCCTTTCCCGACCAAGCGGGATATATGAATAACTTTCGTTTTATTCGATATTTGCCGCTTGTTCGCGCATCTTTTCGATTTCGTTCTTAATTGCAAGCACTTGTTCGGTTATGCGCATATCGTTGGCTTTCGAGCCGATTGTGTTCGTCTCTCTGTTGAATTCCTGCACGAGAAAGTCCATTTTTCTTCCGACAGGTTCGTCCGCTTCGAGAAGCGCGCGCATGTTGGCGATGTGCGTCGTAAGACGTGTGATTTCTTCGTCAATGGCGCAATGGTCGGCATAAAGAGCAACTTCGGTGGCAAGTCTTTGCATATCGACCTGTGTGGGAGAAACGACTTCCGCGATGCGTGCGTTGAGCCCGTTTCTATAATCTTCGACAACTTGCGGAGCAAACTCTTTGATGATTTCAAGGCAAGACGCAATATTGTCCAGTTTCTTTGAAATGTCCGCTTTGAGTGCCAAACCTTCTCTTTCTCGCATGGTTTTGAGATTTTCAAGAGCGGCGTTCAACGCTTCTACGGTCATTTCGGCAAGCAAATCTTCGTCTTCGACCGCCTGTTCTTTCGTCACGACGTCTGGCACTTTGAGAATTGACGAAAGCGTCAAATCGTTTTCAAGCCCCGTCGCAAGCGCAAGTTTGTTTGCGGCGGCAAGATAATTTGCGGCAAGTTCGCAATCTACCGTATACGCGCCTTCGTCGACTGCGGTTTGTTCGTATGTCAAAAACAAATCGACGTGACCGCGGGAAATGGCGGAAGAGATTGCTTTGCGCACTCTGTCTTCAACGAAAAGAAAGGTTCTCGGCAATTTGAAATTGCAATCCAAAAATCTGTGATTCACCGTCTTGATTTCAACGGTTATCGTCTTTCCGTCGCGCTTGCTTGCGCCTTTTCCGTAGCCTGTCATGCTGTACATTCGCGTATCCGCCTATATAAATTTTTTAGTATTATATCACAAACAATAC
>CALGEU010000039.1 GCA_937881285.1 uncultured Clostridia bacterium
TGACATTCGTCAAGAAGCAAATACGTGCGCTTTCCGTACATACGCAACAAATCGCGTGCTTCGTCGATGACTTTCTTTGCGTCTGCAACGCCGCTTGTGACTGCGTTCAGTTTGACGAAATTTGCGTTTGTGTTTTCCGCAATGATGTTGGCAAGAGTGGTTTTTCCCGTTCCGGGCGGACCGTAAAATATGCAACTGCCGAGTTTATCCGCCGCAATCGCACGACGAAGAAGCGAGCCTTCGCCCACTATTCTGCCTTGCCCCAAGAACTCGTCGAGCGTGCGCGGACGCATACGCTCTGCAAGCGGTGCCATTTTTTCTACGTTGTTTTGAAGGTCGAACAAATCCATATTTCGATTATATCAATCGGGTGCGCGTTTGTAAAGAAATAGAAAGAAATCTCATACAATATATCGTGCAAAACGCAACGAGAAAAAGAAAAACCGCCCATCCGAAATTATTCAGAGTTATCATCGCAATAACTCTCGTGATTGCGGTTTTCATTTTTTGCACGGTGTATTTCAGAGCAAATATCGTCCCGACGGTCATGGACAGTTCGGTTGCTCAAATGCGCGCTATCACCACAAACGCCGTCAATATCGCTGCAACCAGCGTACTTTCTGGCGGACTTACGTACGACCAACTTTTTGAAATCGTCAAGGACAACGACGGAAAAGTGACGATGATAAAGGCAAATTCTCCCGAAATCAACAAAATAGCGCGGCAAATCGCAAATCTGGCGCAAGCAAATCTCGACTCTCTCGGCACGCAGGAAATTCAAATATCCGCCGGCACGTTCACGGGGCTTGCGCTCCTTATGGGCTTCGGTCCCGACGTCACGATAAAAATCTCCCCTATCGGCACTGCAAACTGCGACTTCGTGTCGTATTTTCAATCGGCAGGCATAAATCAGACCTTGCACAAAATCTATATCGACGTATACGCCGACGTGAGCATCGTCACACCTATCGACCAGCCCACCATAAGCGTAAAAGCGGAAGTTCTCGTCTGCGAAAACCTTATAGTCGGAGAAATTCCCGACACTTTCCTTAACGTAAAAACTCAGAACGAAATGTACGAGTTGAACACGTAAAAATTGCCGTATTTTGCAAACGATAACGGCATAGAAATCATATTCTGCGATTTTTTCTCGCTTGCACTAAACAGTTGTTATCGCTCACATCTTCTTTGACCTTGAACGGGCAATCAATCCGAAAGTGAATCC
>CALGEU010000040.1 GCA_937881285.1 uncultured Clostridia bacterium
TCGCCGAAGCGTATAACGCCTGTCTTTCTCATTATCTCGCTCAATGCAAAACTTACGACCGCAGGAATTACGAACATGCAAAGAACGATGCCGAGAACGTATTTCCACGTGTCCACAACGCCTTTTGACGCGTCGATGACACCAAACACGCCGACTAGCCCCGACGTGCCCATTCCGCCGCCTGCCGCGTTGCAACGCATATCGAGAAGAACCGCAACTAGACCGCTGATTGCACTTGCCACGATTTCGGGAACCATAATGACGGGACGGCGCATAATATTCGGGATTTGAAGCATGCTCGTGCCTATGCCTTGCGCGATAAGTCCGCCGAATCCGTTTTCTCTGAAACTCGCAACGGCAAATCCGACCATGTGTGCGGCGCAACCTGCAACCGCCGCTCCGCCTGCAATCATGAGCGCTTCTTCATATTCGGCAGGAACTGCCGCCGCAACCGCAATCCAGATTGCAGCCGACGACGTGGGCATGGTGAGCAAAATTCCCATCACGACGGCAATAAATATGCCGACGAGAATCTTCACGGCAACGCCTGCCTGAATTGCGAGTGCCATTGCGATTCCGATATATTCGATGAGTTTGATAAACGGCCATGCAATAAACACGGCAAACATGCACATTGCCATCATTCCGAGCGGAACGAGAATTATATCGAGTTTGGTCTTGCCGACGTAAAGTCCTGCAAGTTCGACGGTGACGAGCGAAACGACGTAAGCGCCTATGGGATTGCCTGGCGCGCCGAACACGAAATTCCACGCAACGTTGTGACACATGACGTCAACCAGATTGCTTGCAAACGCACCGACCATACCCGTGACGGCCGCCGTGAAAATAACGAGCGGCTTCGCACCGAGTTTGTGCGCAATGCCTATGCCGATGCCTGCGCCCATAAGCGTTTTGGCGATTTTTGCCATATACGCAAGAAAATTAGCAAATCCGTTGTCTCCGCACCAGGACGCAATCTGCGCAAGAATAGTGCCTGCGATAAGCGTGCAGAAAAGTCCTTGTGCCATGCCCGAGAACGCATCTATGAAATAACGTTTGCAATACTTTTTGACGACGGCTTTTGCGGACGGCTTTTCTTTTTTTGCATAATCCGAAAGAATACCTTCTTCCGCTTGCTCGTCGCTATTTGCCGCATCGGTTGTCTCGGCATCGATTGTCTGCGTTTCTTCTTCGCAATCGCAAATCACGCGTTCTTGCTCGGATTCGATTGTAGTTTCGTCACGGTTTTCGTCCATGATACCACCTTTAATTCCCGTTTTTGTTTTAATTCTTAAATCAAATATCGCTTAATATTTTCTACAAAACAACGGTTTTATATATGTTTTCATCGTCTATAAAACCTTATTTCTGTTATTTGCTTTCTACGTCAACTATTTCCATTTCTGCGGACGGAGCGACGTTCACGACTTCCTGCACCGGTGTTTCTGTCGTCTTCGGAGCATGTTCGTCACGGCGCATAAGTTTCTCGAAAGTGCCCACGCAAAGCGTAAACAGTTCTTCCATTTGTTCTTTTGAAAGTTGTCCGTCTTTTTGAGAATAATCTCTCGCAATAAGCGTTGCGGTGGCGTTGCCGTTCTTTGCAAACGCATTTGACGTGAACCCGTGCAAAGAATTGAATTTGTGTTTCAGCGAGTCGTGAAGCATAACTTCAACGCTTATGCCCTGCTCGGTTGCGCTTGCCTGCAACGCACTCGTGACGTCCGTTGAATACTGCAATTTTCTAACGGCGTCGCCGTCTGCGATTTTGACGTCCCCGTTGCGTATATCTCCGATGCAAAGCACCTTTGCACCAGCGTATTCCGGGTGGGATTTCACAAACGCTTCAGAGCCGCAATGAGCGCAGTTTTCCGCACCGAGCGACACGTAGACGACCTTTGCGTTTTCAGGCAGCAATTCGGGCTTCTCGACGAAATAGGCATAGGTTGCCATTGCAACGGACGTTGCCACTCCGTTTGACTGACGAGCGTCTTTTTCAAGCGGTGAGTAATGAAGAATGAACGCCGCGATGCCGAATATGCCGGACACGAACGGGAGAATTGTAAATGCGCTTATTTTTGCCGCCACGTTGCCGTCCGAAGTGCCGAGTGCCATTTTGAGAATGCAGAACAGCACGAATATAAACGTCGCTATCGGCGGAACGATTATCGAGACTTTGCGCATAACGTTGAAGTCTTTTATGAAACTTCCGAGCATTGCGTCGTGGTTGTCGACGATGACGTAGACGTTGTCCGCTTTATCAGTCTTTGAAAACTCACTGACAACGTTGTACGAAACCCTTTTGGGCAGAATCTTTGCAAGGCGGAGATTGCCGAAATATATCAGCATAAACACGGTTGCGCCTGCAATGAACATCGCAAGCGACAATGCCGTCACAAGTGCTCCGGCAAGGCGACTGCCTGCAAAAGAAATGAAATATATCACGTAGCAAAGCGCAAACCACACTCCGAGACACAGGAACGCACCGCGTCCTGCCAAAGGATACGCCCTGAACGCTTCCAGTCTCGTTTTCGCATCGGTTTCGTCGTGCAAGCGATTACGGATAGCACGTGCGCAAGCGGTTTCCTGTTCACTGCCGGCGATACGTCCCTGATACTTTTTGAGTTCATCCGAAAACTCGCCGATGAAATCAACGCCGTCTGTCAAATCTTCTGCGTTTACAACGCAACGTTTTTCGTCGAAATTGTCCATACGCTCATTATAACAACAGTGCGTGCAAAAATCAAGTTTGACGCGCTTTTAACGCAAAAAGCGTCCGCTTTCGCGGACGCTTTTCGAGTTTATCGCTAAAAAAGCAATTCTTTAGAATTCAAGCACAAACCAACCTGCGGTGTCTTTCGTAACGTCTTTTGCAAGGTCTGCGTAATCTGCCTTCACGAAAGTGCTTGCTTTGACGTATGCGGTGATCTTGACGGATGCTTGTGCAACGTTTGCTTCAACGGATGCGACTGCACCGTTTGCCCAACTCATATCGAGCGTCAATTTGCCGCTGCCGCCCAAAACCGTTTTAAGGAAGGACGTTGCGTCGGTGTATTCTGCGCCGCTGAGTTTGAAGAGTTTTGCAAGATCTGCCGTCCAGTTGCCGGTGTCTTTTG
>CALGEU010000041.1 GCA_937881285.1 uncultured Clostridia bacterium
AGAAGCAGTTCGATGTCGGTGTCTTTCACCTTGTCCACCAACGCTTTGAGCGCAACTTTTTCGATGAGATTGAGTTTTGCGTCGCTGAGCGGTTTCTTGTCGAGTCCGTAATAACCCGCGCGCAACAATTCACGCACGTCGTATGCGCTTCCCCACACTTCGGGGACTGCTCTGTCAACGTTTAACAACGTGTAAACCGCTTCCATACCTGTACGAATCGAGTACTCGGTGGTGAAAATGGTATCTCTCGGAGTTTCCGCAAACTGACCGATAAACGCACAGTTTACAGAGCCTTCCGGCACGACTTTGGGGCGGTCTTCTTCTTTTCTCGGTTGGAAGAAAGCGTTGATGTACGGCATATAGCAAGTCGTTGTGTTGGCCTTATTCTTTGCGTACTCGTCGATTTTTTCAATCGGGAATCCGATATGATAGAGCCACTCTTTGCACACTTCTTCACCCGTGCATTCGCGCATCGGCTTCTTCACGTAATTGCCTTCGCGGTCCGTGTTGAGAGCGTATACCCACACCAGAACGGTGTTCTTATCCTGCGCTTTGAATTGCGGTTGGCGGTTGATTGTCCAGGACAGATACCAGTTTTCGGTGCTGTCTTTGACGGTTACGATACCGCCGGTTGTAACTTTGCCCGCACGCGGATCGCGCTTGCATATTTTCATGATATATTTGATGATTTCGTCATCGCTCGTAGCAACAGTCGCACTCATCCAGTTGGTCTTGTCGACTGCCGTGCAGAACTTGTCGGGATTGCCGAAACGTTTGTCTTGCGCAGCAATGTTGCGCCACATATCCCAAGACTCGCCGTATCCGTTTTTGATATTGCTCAAATCGGGTGCGGTGTTTTGATCGCCGTAGCACGACGTGTCCGTGCAGCAACCGTTCGTGACGAACACGAGATCGTCTTCGGTGAGATCTATCGAGAGTTTTTCACCGTTCTTTACGTATTCGATGCTTCTTGCAACGAGTTTGTCTCCGACATGATCGAATTTGACGTTCTTCACGTCCATACCGTATTCGATTTTTATGCCGTGCGCTTCGAGATATTTCACAAGCGGCAAAATCATGCTTTCGTATTGATTGTACTTCGTGAAACGAAGAGCGGAAAAATCGGGAAGTCCGTCGATATGGTGAACGTATCTTTGCAAATATCTCTTCATTTCCAGTGCGGAAGACCAGCGTTGGAAAGCAAACATGGTCTGCCAGTAAAGCCAGAAGTTCGTATTCCAGAAATCGTCCGAGAAAACTTCGCTTATTTTCTTGTCTTCAAGGTCTTTTTCGGGTGTGATGAACAATTTGCTGAGTTCGAGAGCGGATTTTTTATCGAGTTTGAAAAGCCCGTCAGTGTGTGCGTTTTGTCCGCGATTTTCCGTTGCACGGCAAAGCGAATAGTTGGGGTCTTTCTTGTTGAGCCAGTAATACTCGTCGAGAACGGATACGCCCGGAGTTTCGATTGACGGCACGTCGCGATACATATCCCACATACATTCGAAATGGTTGTCCATCTCTCTGCCGCCGCGCATATAAAATCCTTTCGTCACGTCTTTTCTGCCGTCGCAACTGCCGCCTGCAAGTTCGAGTTTCTCAAGAAGATGGATATGCTCTCCCTTCATTTGTCCGTCGCGAACGAGATAAAACGCTGCGGACAATCCCGCAAGTCCCGTACCGATGATATACGCCGATTTTTTGTCTACGCCCTCCGGCTTCACCGGATGAGCAAATGCTTCGTAATTGCCTGCCGAATAATACATTTTCTTTTCTCCTTATTTTGGGCTCGGGCACTTTTTTTGCGCCCGTTTCGTTTGTTGTGCCATCATAATAAAACGATTTTTTCGACTTTTCAACAGACAATATTTCAATGTTGTCGCACTTTTGGACGCTTCCGAAAATTTGATTGATTTTACGACAAGTTCTCTATTTTGACAAAAAAAATCCGCCGCAAACGCGACGGATAATGTTTTTTTTATTTTTCTGTACTGCCGACTTTCAATCAGATATGATTTCTTGCGTCGCAGTTGTTGAGCGCAAGCCTGAAAGAACCTTTTATCGTGGTCGAAAGTTCGTCGACGATTTTTTTCGGGTCGGCTTCCATGTCGTGTTGCACCCAGTCAATCAAAAGTCCCACAAACGCATAATCGTAAAAATGCGTGATGAACTTTTTGTCTTCTTCGCGCACGCTCATGCCCTGCGCTTCTTCTTCGACGACTGCATATAAGAGCGGATAAACCATTTTGTACAAATAGTTGAGCAATGTTTCTCTCGGCGTTGAACGATAAAGATTTTTCGTGAAACTCTTTTCTTTTTTCAACTTCTCGAACACCGCAAGAATTCCTTCCTGCCACGTTGCATAATCCTTGTTGTTTTCAATCGCTTCGTCCGCTTCGACGATACAAATCCACTCGACAAGGTCGGGTATGTCCTGAAAATGATAATAAAAAGTCTGCCTGTTTATCCCGCAACGATCCGCAATATCCCCGACCGTAATCTTGGAAATCGGCTTTTCTTCCATCAATTCTTTAAGCGCGCCCGCGATTGCTTTTTTCGTCGTAAGTTTGCTCATAAACGCTCCTTGAAAAATTTATCCTACACGAAAAATTATAAAATTCAAAAGGAAAAAGTCAATGGTTTTCATCTTTCTGTCACCTTTATTAATGTGATTTTAAGAATTTTTCCACTCATTCGTCTCGGCTCGCCCGTCCACAGCGCGCACGTCGTTAGTCCTAACTTTTGTATTGCAAAACCACTCCGCTGCTGATATAATAAAAAATAAAAAAATAAGGTAATGTTGTTTATGCAGTTATATCACGGTACGAATATTGACAAACTGACCACGCTTAATCCTTATATTTCAAATCACGAAAAGCCATATGTCTATTTTACAGACTGTTTCAATCTTGCCGTTATGTACGCGGCTAAAAACCATATAAACACATACTGGTTTAAAGACGGAGTTTTGCATTACGATGAATACTTTGAGAATCAATTCAAAGTTCTGCATAATGAAAAATCCGGTACGATTTACGGATTTGACGGGACATTGCAACAACTCGATAAAATGCCTTGGGTGTATCTGTCCGAAACGCCTGTGAATGTTCGTCCCGTGTTACATATCGACAACATTTACGAATACCTGACTAAACTCGTTGAACAAGGAAATATAATACTTCACTCTTTCGACAATTTTTCAGATAAAGCAAAAGAATTCCATTTGGGGCAAATTCGCAATGAAATCATAAATAACGACCTTATCTCGAAGCCAGACGATTCTTATGCCTTATTCATTCAAAAGCATTTTCCGACAGTTTGGGAGAACGCCGTGCAATCGCGAAATAGTGGCTTTGGTCAAAACAAATAGCAGTGTTGATACCGCAAAAAAAGAAAAGACATTCGTTCGAATGTCTTTTCTTTGGTGACCCTACCGAGTTCGTAGGCAGCGCGGTTAGCGACTGCCGTAATAGCGGAGCGAGCAAGTTTACTTG
>CALGEU010000042.1 GCA_937881285.1 uncultured Clostridia bacterium
ATATCTCTTTTTTATTTCTCGACATTTGCAAGACAACTGTTTTGCTGCTCATAAAGCCGTATTGCAAACGCGAATTTTATACGGTTTTTATGCGATTATACATTTGAGAATCCGTTGATTGCGGCGACGAAAACTCAGAAAAATTTTTTTGAAAAAAGTTGTTGAAAAATTATTGACATACGGCGAAAATATGGTATCATTTGAAACGTATTTTTTCTGCGGAAGCAAGGAAAAATACGACAAGAAAAACCGAATATAAAAGACCTATAAAAAGGCGTTTTTTCTTTTGGCAGTGACAATTGCTAAAAAAAAACGCCTTTTTTTTGTTTTTTTGAGCGTAAAAAGGGCGTGAAACACAACGTGAAACGCAAATTCGCAGGGCAAACGGGCAAAAAACAGAAATTCAACGCAGGAGAAATAAATTTATGAGCAAGTACATTTTCGTAACGGGCGGAGTCGTTTCGGGACTCGGCAAAGGCATCGTGGCGGCATCTTTGGGCAGACTACTTAAAAGCGCGGGATACAGCGTGTATATCGAAAAGTTCGACCCTTATATGAACATAGACCCCGGCACGCTCAACCCCACTCAACACGGCGAAGTGTTCGTCACCCAGGACGGCGCAGAAACGGACCTTGACCTTGGCCACTACGAGAGATTCATCAACGAAAACCTTACGAGAAGTTCGTCGCTTACAAGCGGAAAGTTGTACCAGTCCGTGCTGAACAAAGAGCGCAACGGCGACTACCAAGGCAAGACTGTGCAAATCATCCCCCACGTCACGAACGAAATCAAAGACCACATTCTCGCAACCGCAAAGGAAAGCGGCGCGGACATTCTCATCACCGAGATAGGCGGAACGGTGGGCGACATCGAAAGTCAACCGTATCTCGAAGCGTTGCGTCAGTTCAGTCTTGACGTCGGCAGAGAAAACTGCGCGTTCGTGCACGTGTGTCTGCTTCTCTATATGTCCTGCTCCGACGAGTTCAAATCGAAACCCGTTCAACACTCCGTGCGCGAGTTGCAACGTTTCGGCATATTCCCCGACGTCGTCGTGACGAGATCAGACAAGCAACCGCCCGAAGAAATAATCAAGAAAATATCCCTTTTCTGCTCCGTCGACGAACACGCCGTAGTGCCCAGCACCACCGTGAAATGCCTGTACGACGCCCCTGCAATGCTCTATCGCAACGGACTGTATAAGGCAATAAGCAAGGCTCTTTCGCTGAAAAACAAATGCGACCTGACCGAATGGAAAAAGAAAGTCGCGACTCTCAAAATAAAGACTCCGAAAGTGCGCATCGGCATCGTCGGCAAATACGTATCTCTTCGCGATTCTTACATTTCTCTCGTTGAAGCAATAAAGCACGCAGGCGGCGCAAATCTCACCGCCGTGGACCTTAAATGGATTGACAGCGAAACCGTCACCGAAGCAAACGTTGCAAACAAACTCAAAGACGTGGACGGCATAATAATCCCCGGCGGTTTCGGCGAACGCGGGGTGGAAGGCATGATTGTCGCTTGCAAATACGCGCGCATGCACGCGCTTCCTTATCTCGGAATATGTCTCGGCATGCAGGTGACCGTCATCGAATACGCGCGCGACGTTCTCGGATTCAAAGACGCGACGAGCGGAGAATTTGCGCACACCGAGCATACCGTTATCGACATAATGCCCGACAAAAAAGGCAAAAAACTCGGCGGAACTATGAGACTCGGCTCTTACCCCTGCGCCGTCAAAGACGGAACGAAAATCAAGGAAGCGTACGGCTCTAATCTCATTGAAGAACGTCACCGCCACAGATACGAGTTCAACAACGAGTATCGCGAAGCTCTCGAAAACGGCGGTCTTGTGATAAGCGGTACGTCCCCCGACGGACACATCGTCGAAACCGTCGAAGTGAAAGACCACCCGTTCTTCGTCGGCGTGCAATTCCACCCAGAATTTACGTCTCGTCCCGAAAACGCAAACCCGATTTTTGCGGCGTTTGTCAAAGCGGCTCTTGAAAACGTCAAACACTGATTCCACAAAAAGAAAAAACTAAAATTTCAAAACGCAAGCGCACGCCCGACGGTGTGCGCTTTTTCGTGTTTCAGAAACAAAAAGCACCCCGAAAACGCTTTTCTAAAAGCGCAAAATCGTTTATACTTTATTCGTAACGAGAAAAACTTGCGTTTTTCCTTTCAAAACCGACATATAAAGGAGCGTTTATGAAAAATCAGACCATTCTCGTGCTGGATTTCGGCGGACAATATAAAGAACTCATCGCCCGCACCGTCAGACGTATGCACGTATATTCCGTCGTCGAACCCGCAAATATTCCCGAGACGCGCTTGAAAGAAATCAATCCTATCGGCATCATTTTCACGGGCGGTCCGAACAGCGTGTATCTTGAAGATTCTCCCCGTTGCGCCGACTACGTTTTCGACTTCGGCGTGCCCATTCTCGGCATCTGCTACGGCATGCAATACGTTGCGCACAGATTCGGCGGAATCGTCAAAGAAGGCAGCGTGCGCGAATACGGTCAAACGCTCGTGCATATCGGCGACAGCGTGATTTTCGACGGAATAGAAAAGGACGAAAACATGCTCATGAGCCACACCGACTACGTTGCCAAAGTCCCCGACGGATTCAAAGTGGCCGCAACGACGGACAACTGCCCTTGCGCCGCTTTTGAAAACGCTTCGAAAACCGTCTTCGGTGTGCAATTCCACCCGGAAGTCGAACGCTCCACGCACGGCGAAAACGTGCTTGAAAACTTCGTCATCAACGTTTGCGGCGCAAAAAGAGACTACTCTCTCGACGATTATATCGAGACTCAAATCAAAGCAATTCGCGAACAAGTCGGAGACAAACGCGTGCTTCTCGGTCTTTCGGGCGGCGTGGACAGTTCGGTCGTTGCCGCGCTCATAAGCAAGGCTATCCCCGATCAACTTCTCTGCGTGTACGTCGATCACGGCTTTATGCGCAAATACGAAACGGAACAAATCAAAGACGCTTTCAAAGATATGCCGCTCAAACTCGAAGTGGTTGACGCAAGCGAACACTTCCTTTCAAAACTCAAAGGCGTGGTCGAACCCGAACAAAAACGTAAGATTATCGGTGCGGAATTTGTCAAAACGTTTGCCGAAGTCGCAACCGCACACAAAGGATACGATTTCCTTGCGCAAGGCACGATATATCCCGACGTCATCGAATCGGGCGCAAACAACTCCGCAAACATAAAGAGCCACCACAACGTCGGCGGTCTGCCCAAAGATATGCCGTTTATAGGCCTTGTCGAACCGCTTCGCGGTCTCTTCAAAGACGAAGTGCGTATCATCGGCAAAAAACTCGGCCTGCCCGACACACTCGTAAACCGCCAACCGTTCCCCGGCCCGGGTCTTGCCATCAGAACGATCGGTGAAATCACCAAAGACAAACTTGAAATTCTCCGCGACGCGGACGCTATTCTTCGCGAAGAAATCCTTGCAAGCGGAATAAAGACCGACCAGTATTTTGCCGTCATCACCGACACGAAATCGGTCGGAGTCATCGGCGACTACCGCAACTACGGCTACGTCATCGCCTTGCGCGCAGTCACTACGTCCGACTTTATGACTGCGGAATACACTCGTATCCCGTACGACCTTCTCACAAAGATTTCGTCGAGAATCGTCAACGAAGTCAAAGGCGTAAGCCGCGTCATCTACGACATAACGGGCAAACCGCCGGCCACTATCGAATGGGAATAAAAACGCGCTAAACAGCGAACAACCGCAGCAGAGCCACGCTCCCGTCAACTCATGTAACATTTGTACATTAGGGTTGCCGTTAGCGTGGCTCTTTCTTGTTCTTCATCTATTTATCGCGTTTTTACAAACTACACAATTGAGCTAATAGCAAATTAGGGTTGCCGTTCAAGGGCTTTTTCGCTTGTTTCAGTACTTATTAACTTTTATCCGCTTATCGTTTATGCTATAAACTTTTGGATTAAAGCAAGCATTTTTCTTTCTTTAAATTTTTAAGATTCTTTCTTAACTTCTTTTTTTATTTCTTCAAATGTAATCGCAGTGTTATCCAAATTTATGAATATTAACACTTCTTTTTCTCCAAGATTGAAATCGACAAATACTTTTCTGTTTGCAAAAACATCAAATTCTTTATCAAATTCACAATGTTCGACTTCACCGTCAAAAATAACGGATTCTATACCCTTAACTGTGTTTTTCAATTCTTCAATCGGAATCGTCCCCTTAAAAACGTATCTATCGACTTCTGTTTCAAAGACGGAAACTTCGTTTGTTTCTAACAATTTTAAGATTCTAAAGACTTTTCCGTAATCTATTTGACGAAGTGATATTTCAACAACGTTTTTATTTCTTGATATGCAAGTCATAGTTATCACTTTCTATAATATTTATGCACAATCATTTTTTGCCTGTAGATCCGAATCCGCCTTCGCCGCGCACCGAATCGGACAATTCGTCGGTTTCTTCAAAATCGGCAACGATATACGGCGTGACGACGAGTTGCGCGATGCGTTCCTTATCGTCAATGATTTCGGCAACGTCGGAGTGATTGTGCAAGGACACGATGATTTCTCCGCGATAATCGCTGTCTATGACGCCGACCTTGTTGGACGGAGCGAGATTTCGCTTGCAAGCAAGTCCGCTGCGCGCATACACGAGACCGACCGTGCCTTCTGGAAGTTCGATTGCGACACCCGTGTGGATAAACACGCTCTCGTGCGGTGCGATTTCAATCGCTTTGCCTTCGCATGCGTAAAGGTCTGCTCCCGCAGAGAACGGCGTGCCGTACTTGGGAAGAATGGCGTTTTGATTGAGTTTTTTGATTTTTACGGTTGCGTGTTGCATAATTTTATCCTTTGTATCGTCTGTTTGTCGCACTGTCATAGAAAAAGCGCGACCAAAAACACCCGTTTGACATAATTTTGCTTTCCTTATCCGAGTATCGCTCCGATTATCGTCGGAGAACCGAAAAGGAACAATTTTTGTTACTCGTATTTTTTGAGAAATTCAATGGTGCGAGCCATTGCTTCCTTTGATATTTTCAAGAATTGACCGATTGCAAACGCATGCACCGCCCATTTGCCTTCGCCGTGGTAATGCTCGAACGGAACTCCGTCGTCAACGAGTTTTTTGACCAAATCGAAAGTGAGCACCGCAAGTTTGTCGTTTTCTGCAGAGATTGCAAACGTCGGCGGAAAATCGGACGTTACCCAGTTTATGGGAGAAATTTCTTTCTGCAATTCTTCGGGGCACTCTTCCACAGGCGTGCCTTTGAGATAGGACTGCGTGTAAATGCCTATATTTTTGAAGCCCGTATGCACGGATTTCGGCATATCGTAAACGCCGCAGTTGAGCATAAGTGCGGCAATTTTTTGGTCTTTTGACCTTTCGTCGAGCGTGAAATGCGCCTTGTATTCGGGATTGGTCGAAATTGCGCCTGCCATTGAACTGAGATGTGCGCCTGCACTTTCGCCGCCCACGAAAATTGCTTCCGCATCGTAGTTGTATTCGTCGGCGTGTTCTTTGAGCCAGGCAAACGCCTTATACACGTTTTGAATCATCTCGGGATGTCCGTAAAACGGCGCGTCTCCGTAATATAAACTTGCCACGACGTAACCCGTCTTTTCGCAAAGCACGGTGGTGTACGCTTCTCTCGTTTCGGGAAGTCCGCCTATCCAACCGCCGCCGTGAATATACACGAAGAGTTTTGCTTTCTTCTCTCTGTCTCTGTCCTTGCGCTCGTACAAATCGAGATACAAGCGTTTGTCGTTTTCGTCGTAGCGGATGAATCTTTCGATTTTCGTCTTGTGCGAACGGTGAAAATTGAAAATCGTAAGCCAACCGAGAAACTCGTTTTTCATATGTCCGCCGGCAACGTACAAATACTTTGCGTCGTACGCCGCTTTCTTTGCCTGTTTCTTTGCGTACTTTCTCGCTTTCTTTGAAACGGCTTTGACTTCGCTTTTGGCGTTTTCGATTTTCGCTTCACGCTCTTCGCGTCTTATTTTTTTGTCGAGTTCGTCTCTGCGCTTTTCGAGTTGGGCGTATTTCTGCTCGTAGAGCGCGCGTTTTTCAAACAAGTTTTGTGTTGTAAGAATTCGTCTTTTCATACGTCTTTTCCGTGTTTTCGTTTCGTTTTGTGTTTATGTTTTATTTTCTTTCTTTATGCAAAAACGGCGTTTAAGTTGTATATATTTGCAAGATAAACTCCGTTTTCTGTCGATAATTTCAATTCGTATTATTGTATTTTTTCAACGGTCGCGCCGTCTTTCGTATCCTTTACGGCATATCCGAGCGCGGTGATTTTTGCTCTTATTTCGTCTGCAAGCGCCCAGTTCTTTTCGGCTTTCGCTTGTTTTCTCTTTTCAACGAGTTCAAGCACTTCGCTCGGCACGTCGCTTTGCGCCGCCGCTTGTTTTTGCTCGTAATAAGCAAGGAATTTTGTCGGTTCTTCTTTGAACAATCCGAGCAAAGAATACGTCTTCTTCACCTGCTCCGCTTCGCTTACGCATGCGCCGTCACCTGCTTTGAGTTTGCTCTTTATCCCCTTGAAAATGCCGAACAAATCCGCAAGTGCTTTCGCCGTGTTGAAATCGTCGTCCATTGCGCGATTGAAACCGTCGTCAATCCACTTTGCGTCGCCGCTTGCCGCAAGACCGCTCTTTTCCACTTCGTCGAGAACTTTGTAAAAACCGTAAACGTGCTTGTCTGCTTCGGGGAACAACTCGTCGGTGATGTTGATGTCTCCGCGATAATTTGTCTGAAGAAGCGCGTATTTTATGGTCTCGGGGTGATATTCTTTGAGAAGGTCCGCAAGAAGCAAACTGTTGCCGAGAGACTTGCTCATTTTCTGTCCGTTGACTTTGATAAGCCCGTTGTGTATCCAGTATTTTGCAAACTGCTTGCCCGTCAGAGATTCCGTTTGCGCAATCTCGTTTTCGTGGTGCGGGAAGATAAGATCTCTTCCGCCGCCGTGCACGTCAATCTGCTCCCCGAACGCCGCCATGTTCATAGCCGAACATTCGATATGCCAACCGGGTCTGCCGTCTCCCCACGGAGATTTCCAGAATATCTCGCCTTCTTTTGCAGACTTCCAGAGCGCGAAATCAAGCGGATTGCGCTTGTTGTCTTCGTTCTCTATACGCACGCTCTCGTAGGCGTCTTCGAGACGTCTGCCACTGAGTTTGCCGTAGCCGGGGAAACTGTCAACCGAGAAATACACGTCGCCGCGCTCCGTCGGATACGCATGTCCCGACGCAATGAGTTTGGATATAAAATCGATGATGTTGTCTATGTTGCATGTCGCTTTAAGCCAAATCGTCGGGTCATCGACCTGAAACTCGCGCATAAGTTTGTCAATGCGGTCAATCATCATGCTCGCGTATTCGAGCGCAGGTATGCCCGTTTCTTTTGACTTTGCGATGATTTTGTCGTCAACGTCCGTGTAATTGCGCGCATAATTGACTTTGTATCCGATTTTCTCGAAATATTTGCGAATTATATCGTAAATGAGAGCCTGATACGCATGCCCGATATGAGCGTCGCCCGACACGGTTATTCCGCAAGCGTACATGTTGACCACGCCGTCGTGAAGCGGCTTGAAATCTTCTTTCTTTCTTGTGAGAGTGTTGTAAATTTTCAT